>JBBSPH010000099.1:0-7994 GCA_038258985.1 Flavobacteriales bacterium | reverse complement strand
TTATAACTAGGGGTTTTTACAGGCTTTGACTCTTCATTATACACCCTAATTTCCGGCTGAAAAGTCAAATAGACTGCATCACCATTGGTAATGGTGTCTTTATTTAAAGCCTGTCGTAAATCATTGTAAAAACCATAATACACGGTAGGCTTAGCTTCCACTAGAATTTCTTCAAATTCATTGTTACCTACCCCTACCGCAAACTCTGGTCGGACAGAAATGGGGTAATAATCTTTAAAACCACTATATCTATCCGATTGGGCGCTGGCTAAAAAACCAACCAATAGCATTACGCCACCAACTAAATTTGTTTTTAACATGTAGAAGAGTTACTAATTTTTAAGTGACTGCATATCAATAACGAAGCGATATTTTACATCACTCTCCACTACCCTATCAAAAGCAGTATTGATCTCGTCCATTTTGATCATCTCTACATCAGATACAATATTGTGCTTACCACAAAAATCAAGCATCTCCTGTGTTTCTTTAATACCGCCAATCAAGGATCCAGCAATACTCTTGCGACCTATGATGACGTTCCCGCCATGCATAGGCTCTAATGGTTCCAATGCACCTACCATTACCATAGTTGCATCACGCTTCAATAAATTCAGATATGGATTTACGTCATGTCCTACTGGTACTGTATTAAGAATAAAATCAAAACTGCCATTATGTTTTTTCATCTCGTCACTATCCTTGGAGATCAAGACACCGTCTGCACCCAATCGTTTGGCATCATCAGCCTTGTCTGGAGACGTAGTGATCATGATCGTTTCTGCTCCCATGGCAGCGGCAAATTTTATTCCCATATGACCAAGACCACCTAGTCCTACAACACCTACTTTATCGCCTTTCTTGATCTTCCAGTGGTTAAGCGGAGAGAAAGTAGTGATTCCAGCACATAACAATGGTGCAACTGCCTTGACATCTAAATTCTCTGGAATGCTCAGTACAAAATGCTCGCGTACAACAATACTCGTAGAATAACCACCAAAGGTGTGACCACCAGAATGCTTATCTTTTCCATTGTAGGTACCTACCATCCCACTCTCGCAGAACTGCTCAAGATCCTCCTCACACGCACTACAGCTAAGACAAGAATCTACCATACAACCAACGCCTACAAGATCACCCTCAGAAAATTTTGAAACCTTAGATCCAGTCTCTACTACTTTTCCAATTATTTCATGTCCTGGAACAATCGGATATTTTGCATTGCCCCAATCATTTCTTGCGGCGTGGATGTCGCTGTGACACACTCCACAATATAATATTTCAATCTTTACATCATTATCGTTTACCTCTCGACGATCAATCTTCATTTCTTTAAGGTCTGCATTTGCATCCTGTGCGCCGTAAGCTTTTATTTGTATGGACATGTTTTCTTTTTTGCAAATATAATTCTGCAAGGATATCTGTGGGTTAAGCTCTCGTTAAAGGTATGGCGACGTCCGTAATCTGTTGCTTTTGTAGTAAGTTTATCGCAATTACGCTTTCGCGAAAGCGGAACACCTCAATTTTATCTTATGAGTGTCCTAAAAATGCTGGTTTATTTCAATGGTGTTGCATTTCTCTTTTTCGGGATCACGTGCCTATTCACTTCTAAAATGATAACTGAGTTTACACGCTTCGGACTGACTGATCTCCAGCGTAAGATCACGGGAGTACTGCAAATTATAGGTTCGGTTGGTTTGCTTCTGCTATCTTACTCCATTGGACTTGCTGCTGTATCTGCCGCTGGTTTGTCCATCCTAATGTTGCTAGGCTTTATAACCAGAATGCGGATCAAGGATTCTGTTTATGAATCGTCGCCCGCATTTATTTTTATGGTGTTGAACGCAATCATTGCGTACAAACTATGGATTCTCCTCTAGATAAATATAACAAGGAGAGAAAGTATTAGAAATGTTGCTGCTGGAATAGATTTTTTAATCGGGTCACCCACTTTAATGTGCATGGAAATAGCTATGGCCATAAGCACCGCAATTCCAGCTGCGCCTATCCATTCAATACTAGGGAAAAATGTTCCCGGATAGAAGATCGAAATTAACAGCAATACCGCAAAAGCACATTTTAAGGTTCCCGTTATGACCATCATGCTCTTAGAAAGCCCGTATACCGCAAACTCTTCCTTCATGTTATTTGCACCTTTTGCCCGCCACGGTGTCGCCTTGTCACGATTGAGCAGCCATACATTGAGGATACTGAGTCCAATAACTAATTTAATGATGATTTCGATAATATTGATAACTGATAAATCCATGGTATAGGTTGATTAGGTTTTCTAAAGTAGTGGCTATGCCCTACTAAATGTGTAAATGATTTCATAAAAAAAGCCGCTATGGAACATAGCGGCTTACTATTTAAAAGAAAGTTCTTATCCTTTTACTTCTTGTTCTGCATCGCGTCTCATTTCCTCCCCAGCAACGATTCCTATCTCAACACGTCTGTTTTTAGCCATACCTGTTGCAGTATCATTTGTTGCAACTGGAGTAGTTTCACCGGCATAGGTTACTGCCATACGGCTGCTGTTGATCCCATCAGATACAAGGTAATCTCTTACTGCAAATGCTCTTTTCTTTGACAACTCAAGGTTGTAGGCAGCATCTCCAGAACTATCTGTGTGGCCAGAAACCAAGATTTCAGTACCAGGATAATCGTTCATTACCTTTACAAGCTTATCTAACGTCGCTTTAGAAGAAGCATTTAGAGAAGATTGATTGGTTGCAAATTTCACTCCGCTACCTTCATCAAAAGTTACAACGATACCTTCACCCACACGCTCTACTTGCGCACCTGGAATTTCCTGAGAAATTTCCTGGGCTTGCTTGTCCATTCTACGTCCTATGACGTTACCAGCGACTCCACCAACTACGGCACCAATCACTGCACCTTCAGTCTGATTTGCTCCATCACCTACATTGTTACCAATGATTGCTCCTAGAATAGCACCACCAGCAGCACCTATTGCGGTACCACGTTGTTGCTTGTTGGTGTTTTGTAGTGATTGACAACCTACAATTAATATCAATGCTGTTGCAATACTTAAAATTTTCGTTTTCATAGTTTGATTTTTATTCAGTTAATTTTCTAAAGTTCATGTTTACTTTTACAGTTCTGCCATCTACCAACACACTTTGACTCCAGGTCATGGAAGTTTCAGTCAAGTTGTTCACGTTTAAACGGAAACCTGCATCAGACTCGCTTTTATAATTGTCACCAGTAGGCTTCAATAAAAGGTCGCCCTCGATAATATCCTTAGAACCAGGAATTACCCATACAAAGTTTCTTGTTCCCGTGTTACAGGATGGTGTTTCAATGGAATAGCTACCGCGATTGTTGTTAGCCACAAAGTACCATTGGCTTCCTTCAAAGCATTTAGCACTCACATCTTGCAACAATGTAGATTCAAACTCTCCACTACCATTGTAGGTAACACTATCTACTACCCAGTTTCCACGTACGGTGCGTTCAGTTTGCTTAATGACATTTTGCGTGCCTCCACAACCCACCAGGAGCATCAAGGCAAAAATTCCCAAAAGAATATTATTTTTCATAAGATAGTTTTAATACGGGTCGAAATTAACATTTATGGGTTTTCTGGAATGCAAGATTAACTATGTTTAACAAATTTTCATTGAATTGAGGTGTGCTTAATTATATTGAATAGGCATATCAATTAGTTGTTAATCCATTGCTTTTTAAGTAGATTCAAGAATGAGAAAATCACAATTATTAATAATCGGCATACTTTTATTATTTGCAGCGTGTAGCTCGCCCGATAAGCAATCGGCAGACGTCACCAAAACATCTTCAGCTACAGCATTTAAAAAGGATAGCACTGAAAAGCGAGTTTTATCCCAGGAGTTCAAAGAGTATTGGTACGACGGTCTAGCGGAAATATCCAATTATAATCTTTCTATAGAACGCTACGGTGAAGTCCGAGAAGGAAATGCAGTCCTCATATTTGTTACTGAACCATTTGATCCAACTGATCAAATAAAAGCTGATCAGCAAAGCGACTCCAATATATCTGTACTCAAACTCAACGCAACCATGGACTTCAATACCGGTATCTATCCATACAAAATAATGAGCAGCACCTTTTTACCGTTAGAAAGGGAAGAAAACGCCATCAAGGTAGCAACATCCATACAAGAATGGTGTGGACATACATATATGCAGCTCAACCTTAGGAACAATCAATATGATGGTGTGCTCTACAGTTATTTCCAAAGTGAAGGAAATACACAATTCAAGCTAAAAAATGCCATCTTGGAAAATCAAATCGCTATGCAGTTGCGCCTAGATCCGTCAAAAATGCCGGTTGGGTCAATTTCCATAATACCTTCAACTGAACATTTGCGTTTAAACCATATAGAACCGAAAGCCTTGCCAGCAATTGCCTCTAGTGAAATTATTGACGATTATTTGAAATACACTATCGACTATAAATCTGGGCGTTCCCTAAGTTATCGGGTGCAAAAAAAATTTCCTTTTCAAATTTTATCTTGGGAAGAATATCAAACTTCTGAAAATACCCAACCTACAATCAAGGCAACACTTAAAAAATCAATAAGAACACCCTACTGGAAAAAGAATAGCAATAAATTTGCTTCTTTAAGAGATAGTCTGGCATTATGAGGGAATTTTTTGAGCAACGGGAAGTCATTCTAACCATCGTTTTTTTAGTATTGGGTTTCATCGCGCACAGGTCTGTCATCTGGAGTGCACTGAAATTGAGTAAAAAAGTTCAACGATCCAAGTTGCGTAAACAATACCTCAATAGATACATAGGATATATTATTTGGACCATTGTTGCCATTGCTATCCTCCTAGCGTGGGTTTTTGAGCGAGATGGATTTTCTGTTGCGTTAGGTTCGACGTTTGCGGTTGTTGGAGTGGCATTATTTGCGAATTGGAGTATTTTGAGCAATGTCACAGCCAGTTTTATTCTCTATTTTTCGTTTCCTTATAAAATTGGAGACCGGGTACGCGTGCATGATAAAGACTTACCATTAACTGCAGTAATTGAAGATATCAAGGCTTTTTACACGGTATTAAGAACCGCAGAGGGAGAATTGGTCACTTATCCAAATAACCTGCTTATGCAAAAGGGGGTTAGCATTTTATATGACAGAACGGAATCAATTTTTGACATCGATAGGCATGAGGAGACTGATCCTACCGCCCGCTAAAACAATTTTATGGATTTAAGTGATCAACTCAAGAACCTCTTTCCAGACCATGAAGTGCAGGAAGAGCCTCAAGAAGAGCCGGAAGGCAATATATGGCTACAGGAAGAACCATTAGAATGCAGGTTTGAAAAGCGCAAAGGAAAGGTAAATACAATCATTGCTGGCTATACAGGCGCTACCGATGATTTTAAAATCCTTGCCAAGGATATAAAGACTACGCTGGGAGTGGGCGGTAGTTTCAAGAATGATACAATCATCATTCAAGGGGATTACAGGGATCGAATTATGGAAATTTTGAAACAAAAAGGCTTTAAAGTAAAACGAGTGGGCGGTTAAATCCTCCGCTATTTATGACTTACTTTCATAAAAAAACCATCCTTAGCAGGATGGTTTCTTGATATAATTAAAAGAGGGAGACAAATTATACTCCTGCTTTTTTCTCTGCTTCTAGGCGTTTAGCCTCTTTTTTCATCTTTCTTTTTTCTAACATTGATCCAGTTATCCAGTAAGGAATGGCAAACGCGGTAAGGAAAATCATTAACCAAAATCCTATGGTCAAGATGGCAGCAAATGCCAAGAATCCTAAATATTGATCAAATTCAAACATAATAAAGTGATTTCTCCTGCAAAGATAGCGGCTTTGAGCATAAAATAAAAAAGGTCAGGCAACTTTATCAACAAAAAAATACCAGACGATGTGAATAAGGTGTATGGTCAATTCGCTTTCGCGAAAGCGAAATAACCATTTTCACCCTTTTATTAAGAGTAATTTATTCCGTGTAAAATGTGAGTCCGCGGTACGTCTGCTATATTTGTGGAAAATCAAACCAAATGGATTACCGTATAGAAAAGGACACGATGGGACCGGTAGAGGTTCCTGCAGATAAATTGTGGGGTGCACAAACACAGCGATCCCGCGATAATTTTAAGATAGGCGCACCTGGCAGCATGCCGTTAGAAATTGTTTATGGCTTTGCCTACCTCAAAAAGGCGGCGGCTTACACAAATGAAAGCCTAGGAGTTCTAACTACTGAAAAACGAGATTTGATTGCTACTGTTTGTGATGAAATTCTAGACGGTAAGCATGACGATCAATTCCCGCTCGTGATCTGGCAAACAGGATCTGGCACGCAATCAAACATGAATGTGAATGAGGTAATCGCTAACCGCGCCCATCAAATTGCAGGTAAAACCGTGGGTGAAGGGGAAAAAACCATTCAGCCTAATGATGATGTGAACAAATCCCAAAGCAGCAATGACACCTTCCCTACTGGAATGCATATTGCCTGTTACAAAAAGGTCGTGGAAAACACCATTCCTGGATTGATACAATTGCGCAACACGCTCCACGAAAAGAGCCAAAAATTCAGCGATGTGGTGAAAATTGGCCGTACGCACCTAATGGATGCGACACCATTGACATTGGGACAGGAATTTTCAGGATATGTTTCCCAATTGGATCACGGAATTATCGCCCTTGAAAATACATTGGATCACTTGAGTGAATTGGCATTAGGTGGTACCGCAGTAGGAACAGGTTTAAATACTCCTGATGGTTATGACGTCAAGGTAGCAGAATTTATCGCAGAGTTTACAGCGCTTCCCTTCAAGACCGCAGGGAACAAGTTTGAGGCTCTTGCTGCTCACGATGCACTTGTAGAAACACACGGCGCTCTAAAACAAGTCGCAGTTTCCCTTAATAAAATTGGTAATGATGTCAGAATGCTGGCGAGTGGTCCACGCAGCGGTATCGGTGAGATCAATATTCCTGCTAACGAGCCAGGAAGTTCCATCATGCCAGGAAAAGTCAATCCCACTCAATGCGAGGCATTGACGATGGTTTGCGCCCAAGTTATGGGTAACGATGTTACGGTAAGTGTTGGCGGTATGCAAGGTCATTATGAATTGAACGTGTTTAAACCTGTTATGGCTGCGGCCGTTCTCCAAAGCGCTCAATTGATAGGCGATGCGTGTAGAAGTTTTGACGAGCATTGCGCTACCGGCATAGAAGCAAATCATGCCCGTATCAAAGAGTTGGTCAACAATTCTCTGATGCTGGTTACTGCATTAAATACCAAAATAGGTTACTACAAAGCAGCCGAAATTGCGAATAAGGCACACGAAGATGGATCAACATTAAAGCATGCAGCATTGGCTTTGGGCTATGTTACTTCTGCCGAGTTTGATGAATGGGTAAAGCCAGAAGATATGGTGGGTAACTAAAATTGCTCAACTCATATAAAATAGCTCAACGTAAAGTTGGGCTATTTTTTTTGCAAATTTCTATGTTTAATCGCATAGTGCTTCAGATCATGATATATACTGCATCATGAAATGAAGCTCAGTTAAGTATTTGGCTTAATAATTGGTTTTCGGTTTTTATAAACATAAGCCTAATGTCCAGAATTCTACCTCTCGCTTTCACACTTCTTTTTCTCAGCACTTCCATTTCTCAGGAATTACTGACCAATAAAGAGATTGTCCAACTGCATCGCATCGGGCTTGATACCCGCATCATACTGGCAAAAATCAATACATCGATCACACAGTTTGATACCAGCGTCAGTGCATTATCACAGTTAAAGGAAACGGGAATCCCAACTTTAGTCCTGGAAGAAATGATCTACCGCAACTCTTATAAGGATCAAGGTGTATTTTTTAACGATAAAGAAATGCTTAGAAAATTAGAACCCAGTGTTTTTTCTGGCAATGAGGGAATGGCGGTAGCTACCGTATTGAGCTTTGGGCTGGTGCCGTCCACCACAAAAAGTTCGATCCTTTACCCTACAT
>JBBSPH010000098.1:0-8116 GCA_038258985.1 Flavobacteriales bacterium | reverse complement strand
CATAATAATTGTAGTCAAATAAATAATCTGTCGGGCGATCCAGTGCAAAAGAAAAGAAATTGTCATTCCCAGTATCATTGTACAAAAAAGCACCTGCATAGACCCTAAAGTTGAGCTGTCGGTTATCCTTAAATAATTTGCGCCATTCCACGCGGCCATTCACCTTCCCAAATTTTGTCGAGATTTCACTGCCCACGTTGTATGAGAAAAACCTTTTGAGATTTGGATCACGGTGTGACCAATTGATGTTGAAAACACTGTAATCAGGATCCTGTACTGGATTAATGTCGCTGCGGTCACGATTGACTAGCACATTACGAAAACTAAGGGTCTGTCGTTTATTGCTACGAAGATCCTCAGGACGATAGGAAAGATTCAAAAATCCGGAAAACCTGCGATAGAGTAGATCATCCTCATAAGAAAATGTATTTGCATTTAATCCATAGCGCACCTCATACAACCGTTCGGACCTATCTTGGACAGGATGTGAATAACTGAACCCTAAGGAACCGATCAGTTTACCAGAAGTAAGTCCATAGGTTGGATTGATACTGTATTTAAAAGGTTTTGGAAGTAAATTACCATTATAGAAACGCGTTCCTATACTGACACCGTCATATAAATTGTACCCCAAATCTGGAATAAGAAAAATTTCGGTCTTGGTCGGATCCTCTACATCCTTGAACAACTTTAAACTTAATGGGCGATTCAGGCTGGGCAAACCTTTTAGGGTTTTATAATTATCCCGCTGTGAGAACTCAGGAATGAGCTGCTCATAATTTAAAGATAGTCGGTTGGTTCGCTTTCGCGAAAGCGAAATAACAGTATCCTTTGCAAACGCGGGAAGCCATTCTTTTGAGATGATGCTGTCATTATTTAGGCGGTAAACTGGTACGGGTAACATTCGACCAGATTTATTTTTCAGCTTTACGATCAGGGAATCTGATGTCTTTGAAACGGATCGTATTTTCCAATCCATCCGAACGTGGGTGGTGATGTAGTCTTCAAAAAACCAATAGGTCTTCTTACTGGTTTCTGCGTTTAATGCATCCCTAAAATCTGCGGTAGTAATGGGATCTAACCCTTCCCGCCCGTACAATTTTTTGATAGTCTGGTCGAGGGAATTGTCTGCTAAATAATCGTTCAAATACAAAAAACCTACACCTGCCTTATAAGGAATACCCAACTCTTGATTATACTTAACGAGGCTATCGGACGGTGTTGTTAATGCCTGATCGAGGTTGAGTCGCGCGCTATTGAGGAAAAGCAAGGAATATTGATCATTAAAATTGAGCTTTGCCGCATTGAAATTACGCAAGCCCCAAACCTTGCCAAACTTCCCAACGATCTTCAATTCGGGATAGTTTTCTGCCTGATAATTCATCAGGGTATATATGGTGATCGCATTTTCCAGCCAGAAATCTTCTCTAGAATTTAGTAGATACCCTTCCTTCACCCATTTGCGCGTCATGGCTTTCAACATACGTACTTCATACCCAAAACCTTCTGGAAATGGATTGATAAAATCTGGGAGTGAGCTCAAACCATAGACCGGGCTTTCCTTATAAAACCGATTAGAAATAAATAATTCATCGTGTGGGTATGGTCCCAGCTGTTGTGTCAAAAATTGGGTAATCTTATTCAAAACAACCAGCTTCATATCATCAGCTAGATTCTGTTCCTCTAGATCTGATACAATGGTTACATCCTTCGCGTAAAATCGTTTGAATCCTAACGGAGCCTTTCTAATAAATAAATCTGCTGCTTTGTAGTTTTTACCTTCGAATAAATAACTCACTTTATCAGCCACTGGTGCCTCAATTTTGAGAGGAATGGAACTTATAGCCTTGTAGTTGGAAGGAACGTGAAGGGAAATCGTAAAATCAAGAGGGCTGCCATAGAAATCATTCAAGTTCTTATGAGAATAATATTTCCACTCACCATCGGCAAATACTGCAGGATGTAGATACCAATACTGCAAATTATAATCGCCATCATTGGTCTTGCCATAGTCTGTAAAATCATCCTCAGGGATGATCACTTCATATTTTAATGAATAGCTCCCTGTTTCACCAGGTGATAGTGGATTCTCAAGCCTGAGCTCGATAACATCTTGAAATCCATCGATGCGTCTAATGGTATACTTGCTAGTCGAATCAGCCACGATGCTGGTGCGACCTCGATCTTCATCACTTGCAAATTGAAAACGATTTTTGAAATCTTCTGTAAATCTATTGGCAAGTTGAGTCTCGGTAGAGCTGAAAGCGTTTGCCCAATCGAGGAGCACGATGCGATCCCATACCACTCTGGAGTTGTTCGTAATAGACAACGTTTGTTCAATGTCTAATTTATCCTCCTGTGGTTGTAGGTATGCAATGATGCTGGTTTCCTGTTGGGAAAATAGCACGCACGGGAAAATTAAAAAGAGAAATCTTAAAAGCTTCAAGAATTAGATGTGTTTAAATTCAGAGGTTTAAGATAGATTCGTTCAATACCGGTTGTTGAGAAAGTCCTGCAATGTACAGTTTAATCAATAACTATTCCCGTTTTCTAGAAATTAGGACTCAGGGAATACGTCTGATAAAACTCATTAATAATAGCAACAGCCTCGTCGCTGGTATCCACAACATGCAATAGGTTGATGTCTTCTGGACTGATCGTGAAGAATTTTTTATCAAGGGTACTTTTGATCCAATCAATCAAGCCTTCCCAAAATTCACTACCCATCAAGATAATTGGAAACTTACCGATTTTCTTGGTCTGGATCAACGTGATCGCTTCAAATAATTCATCCAACGTTCCGAAACCTCCTGGCATAACTACAAAACCCTGCGAGTATTTGACAAACATTACTTTGCGTGCAAAGAAATAGTCAAAGTCCAGGCTTTTATCACTGTCTATATAAGGGTTATCGTGCTGTTCAAATGGTAGTGCGATATTCAAACCAACGGACGTACCGCCAGCGAGATGTGCCCCTTTATTACCAGCTTCCATGATTCCCGGGCCTCCGCCAGTAATGACACCATAACCGTTCTCCACTATTTTTCCAGCAACTTCCACAGCCAGTTCATAATACTTGTTGTCTGGCTTTAAACGTGCGCTTCCAAATATAGAAACGCATGGCCCGATGCGACTCATGCGCTCAAAGCCCATGACAAACTCAGATAATATTTTGAAGGTTGCCCAACTATCGTTGGTTTTCAAATCGTTCCAACCTTTTTCTCTAACTTCTTTTCTCATAATCTTATTTCAATTCCTTCTTTAAAAAGCGGGCTGTATGGCTGGTCTTATTCTTAACCACCTGCTCTGGTGTACCAATAGCAATCACCTCTCCGCCGCCGCGACCACCTTCTAGGCCTATATCAATAACGTGGTCTGCAATTTTGATGACGTCCATGTTATGTTCAATAACTAATACGGTGTTACCCTTATTCACTAATTTATTTAGGACTTGCAATAATACTCGAATATCCTCAAAGTGTAATCCCGTTGTGGGTTCATCCAGAATATAGAATGTGTTGCCCGTATCCCGTTTAGATAATTCACTCGCTAGTTTGATGCGTTGGGCCTCACCGCCAGATAGGGTAGTGGACTGCTGTCCCAGCGTAATGTATCCCAAACCAACGTCTTTAATCGTTTTCAACTTGCGATAGATCTTAGGGATGGGTTCAAAGAAATCAGTGGCTTCATTAATGGTCATATTGAGCACATCGCTGATTGATTTTCCTTTGTAGCGTATTTCCAAGGTCTCCCGGTTGAATCGTTTTCCCTGACAGGTCTCACAAGTGACATAAACATCTGGTAAAAAATTCATTTCTATGACGCGCAAGCCACCGCCTTTACAAGTTTCGCAGCGTCCTCCCACCACATTGAAACTGAACCTTCCCGGTTTGTACCCACGTATGAGCGCTTCCGGTGTTTTGGCAAATAATGACCTCACCTCGTCAAATGTCTTTGTGTAGGTGGCTGGATTTGATCGTGGCGTTCTACCGATAGGGCTTTGATTGATGTCGATCACCTTATCGCATTCATCCAATCCCTTGATGGACTTATAAGGCATTGGAACCTTGACGCCATTAAAGAAATGGGCATTCATGATGGGATAAAGTGTCTCATTGATCAACGTGGACTTACCACTACCAGAAACACCACTCACAGCAATCATTTTCCCTAATGGAAAATCTACACTAATATTTTTGAGGTTATTTCCCGTACAACCCTTCAGCGATATTTTCTTCCCGTTTCCTTTGCGACGGTTTTTTGGAATTTCAATTTCTCGCTTACCGTTTAAGTATTGCGCGGTTAGTGTATCGTGTTTCAATATTTCGGCCGGTGTTCCCTGGCTGATGATCTCACCGCCATGTTTTCCAGCATGAGGTCCTATATCGATCACATGGTCGGCACGCTCGATCATATCCTTATCGTGTTCCACAACGATAACGCTATTGCCTACATCCCGCAAGGATTCCAATGAGTTGATTAATTTCTCATTATCCCGTTGATGCAGACCTATGGATGGTTCGTCTAGAATGTAAAGTACACCCACTAATTGCGATCCTATCTGTGTTGCCAGTCGTATGCGCTGCGCCTCGCCACCAGATAATGATTTCGCACTTCGGTTTAGGGATAGATAATCCAGACCAACGTCCAATAAAAACTGTAAACGTTCCCGAATCTCCTTCAATAACTCTGTGGCAATGAGTTTTTGCTTTCGCGAAAGCGAACTCTCCAGACCATCAAACCAGTCGACGAGTTCCACGATGTCCATCATGGCTAATTCTGCAATATTTTTTCCATTCACGCGGAAGAAAAGGGATTCTTTTCTCAATCGTGTTCCCTCACAAACGGGACATTCCACGCGATCCATGAATTCCTTTGCCCAGCGCTGTAGGCTTTTACTATCGTTATTTTGATAGGTCTGCTCTATGAAATTAGCGATTCCTTCAAAATCTATCTTATAATTACGCTTAACTCCCAGTTGTTTAGAATCCACATTAAGTGATTCCCGGCCGCCATAAAGCATCATTTTGACTGCCTCCTCAGGCACATCGCTTAGTGGGTCTGTCAATTTGAAGTCAAATTTTTGGGCAATCAGTTCTAGCTGCTTGAAGATCCAATTCTTCTTGTTATCGGGATAGGGCGCAAGTCCACCTTTTTTAATACTCAGGCTGCGGTCTGGGATAATTTTGTGCTCGTTGACCTGATAAAGACTTCCTATACCATTACAATTTACGCATGCACCCTTGGGCGAGTTGAAGGAAAAGTTATTGGGTTCCGGCTCTGGATAAGAGATACCACTGGTAGGGCACATAAGGTTTCTGGAAAAGTATCGTCCTTCCTTAGCGCCTTCTGGGACTACCATTGCGATATCGTTCCCATGATACATGGCTGTATTGATCGACTCTTCCAGTCGCTTGATGTCATTTTCACTGGTGCCCACTTGAACACGATCAATGACCATCTCTATATCATGAATCTTATAACGATCCAGTTTCATTCCTTTGGTAATGTCAACGATCACGCCATCTGTGCGTACCTTGACAAATCCCTGTTTTGCAATTTGTTCAAACAATTCACGGTAATGACCCTTACGCGACCGTATAACTGGAGCGAGCAGGTTAATGCGTTGCCCAGCATATTCTTCCATGATCAATTCGCGGATCTGGTCATCACTATAGCTTACCATTTTCTCACCGGTCTCAAAAGAATAGGCATCACTGGCGCGTGCAAAAAGTAATCTAAGGAAATCGTAAATCTCTGTAATGGTACCTACAGTACTGCGTGGACTTTTAGAAGTTGTCTTTTGTTCAATAGCAATTACTGGTGACAAACCATCAATCTTATCTACGTCTGGTCGCTCAAGACCGCCTAAAAACTGGCGTGCGTAGGCAGAGAAAGTTTCAATATATCGCCGCTGTCCCTCTGCATAAATTGTATCAAAGGCAAGGGAACTTTTACCTGACCCTGAAAGTCCCGTAATAACAACTAATTTCTCTCTTGGAATGTTTACATCTATATTCTTAAGGTTATGAACGCGCGCGCCCTGTACCTCAATCATCTCGTCAAATTCTGTCATATTTTTTTGCAATCTCGCGAAGTTACCGCATCGTGCTTTCAAGTCCTTATAATGTTATCTCAAAAATGTAACTCGCTTATAATCACAATCAAAATCGATGAAATGTGGTCGACCACATGTATTTCAACGAATAATCTTGTGATACAACGTTTATGTTTCAGTTTCCCAACACATAGGGCAAACCTCTACGTATCTAATGATAGCTTTGCGTTAAATCTTGGTGAAATAGAATCAACATATGAGGGAATATTACACGGGTACTGATTATAGATCAATTATTTATGCGATTAGCCGCGTCGGTCTAGGCGCGTATTTATTATTCCATAGCATAATAGGAATAATGGATATGGATCAGTTCATGGTTGTAGCACTTTCTTATTTTCCCGATGAATCCTCCATTTCATTTCTTGCCTATCTGACTCCTATTGTTCCATTTATGGAATTTTTCTTAGCGGTCATGATACTTACCGGACTTTACACAAAACCAGCCTTGAAATGGGCGATAGGAATCGGTGCATTCTTTATGCTTTTTTTCCAGTTTACAGGCGACCTTCCAGAAGCACTGGAACATGCATACACGCTAATAGTCAAAGTATCGCTACTCTTTATGATCTATTATAACAAGTACTCGCTGGACTACTACAACGTCTGGAAAGTGGCTAGAGAAACCAAATCTATTCAACAACGATATCAGTAACTGGAATCTCGATTCCTAAAATGGACTTTTTGTAGGCCAATTGATATCCTGCTGTTGTCGCCTGCCATTCACTCCATTTAGCTTCCACACCTTGAAAAGGTAAAATGGATACCCACATTTGAAAATTTTGTGGTTGATAATTTTGATCCAGTTTCCAAACATACACATCACCGGGAGTTGTCCCACCATTCGTATATCTCACAAGTAATTTGTCCTGTGCATCCTCCCGAACGATTTCGCGTACCGTGCCTGGATCCATTACCTTAAAAGGAGCTACCACCCAAAAACTATCGTTATTAAAATTATCCAAAGCATAGGTAATAGCGTCTGTCTTTTCATCTCCTTCCAGTGATTGTGCATGCTTAAGTGCACTACTGGAATCTGGGTTTTCAGTAATTAGTTCTACCCTAAAATCGTTCCAGCTCACCGAGACCTTGCCTTCTTGTGGACGCCATTGGTAATGGTTTTTATCACGGAATGTCCAGGAGATCAACTCTGCTTTTTTGAATTCTTCGTAATTCATTGCCTCCAGCATCTTCATCGCCAGTGCATCTGCCTTTTCTCCAGGCGTGCCTGTTGGGATCTCATCATTAAAAGTGAGTTTTAGGACTAGAAAAACTATCGCTAGAATAGCTAGGATTCCCAGTGTTAGACGTAAAATCCATTTAAAGAACGTTTTCATTGCAGGTAGTTTTAAAAATAAAGGTAGGGCAAAAAAAATCTGCTGAATTTTCACCCAGCAGACAGTAAATCTTAATCTGCATGGAATCTATTTTCCAAACTTGTTATTATAATCCACAATGGATTGCTTAACGATTTCCATCGCCTTTTCACGACCCTGAAAATCTTCTACGTCCACGGTCTTGTTTTCTAATTTTTTGTAGTCTTCAAAGAAATTGCGCATTTCTTTTTTCCAAAATTCTGGAAGTTCAGCAACATCGTTAAAATGGGCAACACTCATGTCATTTGCGGCAACCGCAATGATTTTATCGTCCATCTCGCCTCCATCCATCATCTGCATCACGCCTATAACCTTAGCCTCTACTAGACACATGGGAACAATCTCGATTTGGGAAAGTACGAGAATATCCAGTGGATCTTGATCGTCGCAGTACGTTTGTGGTATAAAACCATAATTCGTCGGGTAGTACATGGAACTGTAGATCACACGGTCCAGGATCAGCATACCAGTTTCTTTATCCAGCTCATATTTCGCGCGGGTGTTTTTTGGTATTTCAATAATTCCGATTACTACTTCAGGTGCATTTGGGCCATGGCTTACATCGTGCCATGGATTCATCTTATTCGTCATAATTTTTGTAAAAGGCTGCAAATTTAAGGTT
>JBBSPH010000097.1:0-8173 GCA_038258985.1 Flavobacteriales bacterium | reverse complement strand
TAGCAAGCAAGTGGAAGCCCAGATTATTGAAGAGGGACTGAAAGATATTTTTGACGCGGCCGGTTTCGAACTGCGTCAACCTGGCTGTAGTGCATGCCTTGCTATGAATGACGACAAGATCCCGCAGGGAGAATATTGTTTGAGTACCTCCAATAGAAATTTTGAGGGACGTCAAGGACAGGGAAGCAGGACGATTTTAGCGAGTCCCTTGCTTGCCGCTGCCACTGCGGTAGAAGGTAAGATTGTAGACTTTACTAAGATGATGAACTGATGGAAAAATTTACGATAGTGACCTCAACGGCCATCCCGCTCAAGATTGAGAATATTGATACAGATCAGATCATTCCTGCGCGCTTTTTAAAGGCGACAGATCGGGTTGGTTTTGGAGAAAATGCTTTTCGAGACTGGAGATTTAAAAAAGATGGGAGTAAAAATCCAGATTTTGTATTGAATGATAACACGTATTCAGGACAGATTCTGGTGGCTGGAGATAACTTCGGTTGTGGGTCTAGTCGGGAACATGCGGCGTGGGCGTTGACAGATTATGGGTTCAAGGTGATTGTTTCCAGCTTTTTTGCCGACATATTCAAAGGCAACGCGCTGAACAACGGATTATTACCCGTTCAAGTTACTCCTGATTTTCTAAAGGTTTTACTGGAAACCATAGCGAAGCAACCCGATACAAAATTAGTCGTCGACCTAGAAAAGCAATCTGTAAGTGTTAATGGGACTTCCTTTCAAGAGTTTTTTGACATCGATCCCTACAAGAAGACCTGTATGATCAATGGGTATGACGACATTGATTATTTGTTGAGTAAGAAAAAAGTAATTGAACAATTTGAAAAACAGAGAGTACACTAATCGGGAATGAGTTCGCTTTCGCGAAAGCGGAATTTCCCAGAAATTTAATGCGATAGCGACCTGCCTGCTATCAGGCAGGTTGAAATGGCATCCTTTTCACAAAAACGCAAGAGCGTTTTGTGAAAAGATATAATGTAAAGCGCGGTTCCAATTGGCCAAAAGCTAGTTGGAAATCGTCCAAATAATTAGAAACAGTTTTTATGAAATTAACTATTGCAGTATTGGCTGGAGACGGCATAGGTCCTGAAGTAACCGCCCAGGCGATCAAGGCTTTGAAAGCCATCGCGGTGGAATTTGACCACGGGTTTGTATTCAAGACGGCAGCGGTAGGCGCCACAGCTATTGATAAATTCAATGATCCCTTACCAGAAAAAACGCTGGAATTATGCCGATCGACAGATGCTATCTTATTTGGCGCGATAGGTGATTCCAAATACGACAACGACCCGAGTGCGACAGTACGTCCAGAGCAAGGTTTATTGAAATTGCGAAAGGAATTGGGATTGTATGCTAACATAAGACCCGTTAAGGCTTATGAAGCATTGCTGGACAAATCACCACTTAAACGCGAGATCATTGCAGGTACAGATATTTCTATTTATAGGGAATTGACCGGCGGGATTTATTTTGGAGAGAAGCATTTGAGTGAAGATGGCAACTACGCCTCGGACCTTTGCGCTTACTCGCGAGAAGAAATTGAGCGCATCGCGCACAAAGCATTTCAGGCAGCGCAATCGCGTCGTGGTAAACTAACCCTTGTAGATAAGGCAAATGTGCTGGAAACTTCCCGATTATGGCGACGTGTGGTTACAGAACTAGCTGCTGAATATCCTGACGTAGAATTGGACTTCCTTTTTGTCGACAATGCCGCGATGCAAATGATCCTGAACCCATCCAGATTTGACGTGATCTTGACTGAAAATCTTTTTGGCGATGTAATCAGTGATGAGGCGAGCGTCATAGGTGGTTCCATCGGTTTGCTAGCCAGCGCATCCATAGGTAATCAACATGCGATGTTTGAACCCATCCACGGTTCCTATCCAGAAGCAGCTGGTAAAAACAGTGCAAATCCTATTGCCTCTATTTTGAGCGCGGCGATGTTATTGGAACATTTTGATCTACACAACGAGGCAGAACTCATCAAAATGGCGGTGGATCGATCTCTGGAACTGGGCATTACGACACCAGACTTAAACGCTAATTACAACAATATCACTACCAGTAAGGTGGGTGATTTTATAGCCGATTTTATAGCCCATCCCTACGATACGAATGCCAATTTTAATAATATCCACATGGGACAGTCGACGATTATCTAGTATTTGAAGGAAGCCAGAAGTATGAGAAAAGCGCCCAATGGGCGCTTTTTATTTGATGGAAACATATTGGTCTATTTCAAAAATGTGATAGGATAAAATCATTCACGAGGTTTTCTACTAGTATGGAAAATAGTGTGAATGTATATCAAATCACTTTCAATAGTATAATGTATGCCATAGCTAAATCGTTTTGTAAAACCCACTCTTAAATTTTTATATCGTTTTTGAAATAGTTCGGGATCCGATTTAATTACTTCAAATATTTGATAAACTTCTGAAATGAGATCTTTACCTAATCCTTCTCTTTGTTGATTCCAGTATAAAACGGCTAAATTCAAATCATCTTTTGCCAGTGGAGTAATCCTTATACTATACTCCATATTTAGCTTTGAATTCTTTTTTAAGTTCTTTAAAGCTTATTCCAGACTCTGGATTTGCTTTATGATGATCCAATCTTTTATCCAACAAGGCTTTTATTTCATCAGTAAAATAATCTGCTGGCGGTTCAGAAACGTAATTAGCGTACATCGTATCAATCATCTTCAAGAAAGTCTCATCAACCTCTTCGATTGATTTTCTCCATTTTTCACGTAGTTCCATTTTTTATGATTTGATTCAGTATCTAAGATACGCAATATTAAAGCCATTTGGTAGGGCATAAAACTGCACCTTTCCATTTGAAATAAACTACCATTAAGCATTACTTAACCTTACAAGATATAATCCGTGCTCACAAAATTAGAGCTTCTGGACTTCAGCAATTCCTGAAGAATGGCATTGTTCGCGGCGTTATCCTTAGAAGCAACAAAAGTTCTTATAGAGAAGGATCGCAACGCGTCGTGAACGCTCAACGTAGCAACTGCGCTATCTTTTCTGCCTATAAATGGATAAACATCTGGACCACGCTGACAAGAGCTGTTGAGATTAACTCGGCAAACTAGGTTTACCAGAGTATCTATCAATGGTGCAAGCGTTTGAATATCCTGTCCGAACAGACTGACCTGTTGACCATAATTGGACGCGGCCATGTCGTCCAATGGCTCTTCAATATCCTTGAATGAAACAACTGGTATCACAGGGCCGAATTGCTCTTCCTGAAATACACGCATATCTTTTGAGACCGGAAATAGTACCGCTGGAAAAATGTAATTCTGCGTTGTTTGACCTCCTTTTTCATTGATGATTTTGGCTCCTTTCTCTGTAGCATCATTGATCAACTCTTGAATATAAGCAGGTTTATCTGGTTCTGGCAATGGAGTCAGTTTTACGCCTTCTTCCCAAGGGTTGCCAAATTTCAACGCATCGACTTTGGCTGCAAACCTCATGTTGAATTCCTTGACAATGTCTTCATGAACATACAGGGTTTTAAGTGCCGTACAACGTTGCCCATTGAAAGAGGTCGCACCAGCAATACATTCATCAATAGCAAGGTCTAGGTTTGCATCTTTGAGAACTATGGCAGGATTTTTTGCTTCCAGTCCAAGTACCAAACGCAGCCGGTTAGATTTAGGATGCTGATTTTGCAAGGCATTAGCACTCTTGCTATTTCCTATCAAAGCTAGCACATCTACTTTTCCAGAGGTCATAATAGGTGACGCGACGGTACGCCCACGACCGTAAATAATGTTGACCACACCCGCAGGAAAACTAGACCGGAAAGCCTCTAGCAAGGGAGAGATAAGCAGTACACCGTGTTTGGCTGGTTTAAATATTGCCGTATTACCCATTATCAGGGCAGGAATCAATAAGGCAAAAGTTTCATTAAGTGGGTAGTTATAGGGTCCTAAACAAAGTACCACTCCCAGTGGCCCTCGACGTATGTGCGCATTAACGCCGTCATGCTTTTGAAACTTTGCACTATTGCGGTCCATTTGTTTGTAGTCCTCAATAGTATCGTAGATATAATCAACGGTACGGTCAAATTCTTTTTCGGAATCTGGGAGTGTCTTTCCTATTTCCCACATCAATAGTTTTACGACCTCAGCGCGCTTGGTCTTCATTTGGGCAACAAACTTCTCCATGCAATCCATACGATCCACAACTTTCATGGTGGGCCACAGGCCTTGACCTTTCGCGTAAGCGGAAACGGCAGCATCCAACGCATGCAACGCTTCCTTTTCTCCCAAAGTGGGAATAGTTCCCAACAAGGTCGGTGCGTAGTCTGCTGTTGAGGAGATGGTTGAATATACTTCCGACGACTCGCCATCCCAAGCGACTAATTTGCCATTTACGAGATAGGTTTTTTGATGAAGTATGGAGTCAATTTGGAATTCTCTGGGTATGCTTGAAAAACTCATTTGGTTAGAATTTAAATTATACAACTTGTCTGTCTATCAATGCCCTACATGATAATCAGATTTTAATTATGGTATTAAGATCACACCAAAAACTCAAACAGGGTCGGATTATCATTCAGGTATTCTCCATAAAATTTGAGCGCTTTCATACGGTCTACCAGCGATTCAAAATCGGCAGTGTGTTTGAGCTCGATACCGACAACAGCGCTACCATTGTTGCGGTTGGTTTTTTTGGTGTATTCAAAATGGGTGATGTCGTCGTCGGGACCCAGCACTTTTTCCACAAACTCGCGAAGGGCTCCAGCACGTTGTGGAAACCGAACGACAAAGTAATGTTTAAGCTGGGATTGCAGCAGCGCCCGCTCTTTGATTTCAGCTGTCCTGGTAATGTCATTATTGCTGCCACTAACGACGCACACGACATTCCTACCACCGATTTCCTCCCGTAATTGCTCTAGTGCTGTGATACTCATCGCTCCAGCAGGTTCTACCACAATCGCTTGTCTGTTGTATAAATCGAGGATTGTCTGGCAAATCGCACCTTCAGGAACATGAATGACGCGATCAAGATTTTGCTTACAGATAGCGTAGTTGCGCTCACCTACTCTCTTGACTGCAGCGCCGTCAACAAAACTGTCGATTTTCAAAAGTGTGGTATTTTCATTGTTGAAGATTGAGGTTCCCATCGATGGTGCGCCAGTGGGCTCTACACCTATAATTTTGGTTTTGGGGGACAATTCCTTAAAAACACTGGATACTCCAGCCGATAATCCGCCGCCGCCTATGGGCATGATGAGATAGTCAATAGGAACAATTGCTTGATTGATGATCTCCATTCCCACCGTTGCCTGTCCTTCAATAACTTTCTCATCATCAAAAGGATGTATAAAACATTTGCCCAGTTTGATGTTTTCTTCCACGGCTGCGGCATAAGCGTCATCGAAAGTATCGCCATGCAACACAACATCTACAAAACTACCGCCGTGCATCTTGACTTGTTCAATCTTTTGGGCTGGCGTGGGTGCGGGCATATAAATCGTACCGTGTATCTTCAATAACTTGCAGGAAAGCGCCACGCCCTGCGCGTGATTTCCCGCGCTGGCGCAAACAATACCGTTAGGCCGCTGGTTTTCAACCAGCGTTGAAATCTTGTTATAAGCACCGCGTATCTTGTAAGAACGCACGACTTGTAAATCTTCTCGTTTGAAATAAACCGAACAGCCATATTCCTGGGAATACCATTCATTTAGTTGCAACGGCGTTAACGATGCCACTTCCTGCAAACGATCTGCGGCAGCCTTGATATCCTCCAGCTTCGGATAGTATAGTAATGTTTCTAGCATCCTAGATGGATTTCATCGCGGTCATGGAATCGCGCAATTTGCCACCTATTTGCTCTATGGGATGATTGCGTATAGCTTTGTTGACTGCTATGAGTTGGTGGTTGTCGGTTTGTTCCGCTTTCGCGAAAGCGTGCCCTATAACAGCTTTATCCAGCGCATCGACATAATTAGATAGCAACGGCTTTGCGGCATGGTCAAAAAGGTAACAACCATATTCTGCCGTGTCAGAAATGATGCGATTCATTTCAAATAATTTCTTCCTTGCTACCGTATTTGCGATCAACGGCAACTCATGCAACGATTCATAATAGGCGCTTTCCTTCACGATTCCAGAGGCGACCATGGTGTCAAAGGCCAGCTCTACTCCTGCTTTTATAAAAGCGACCATGGCAACGCCATGATCAAAATACTCTTGGTCTTTGATATCTCCAGTAGCCGTAGATTTTTCAAAGGCGGTGTTCTCTGTTTCTGCACGCCATTTTAATAAGTCTTTATCATCATTTGCCCAGTCCTCCATCATAGTTTTAGAAAAATGTCCCGACATGATATCATCCTGATGCTTAACAAACAAAGGCTTCATTATTTCCTTGAGCTCCTCTGCCATCTGGAATGCCTTTATTTTTGAAGGGTTATCCAGTCGATCCATCATGTTTGTAATTCCGCCATGTTTAAGCGCCTCTGTAATGCGCTCCCAACCGTGTTGAATCAAATTAGAGGCATAACCTTCAAGCGTTCCCTGCGCCACCATTTTATCAAATAGTAAGATAGAAGCCGTTTGCAATACACCGCACAGGATGGTCTGCTCGCCCATAAGATCGCTCTTGACCTCTGCAACAAAAGAAGATTCAAGAACTCCCGCCTTATGGCCGCCAGTTGCGACCGCATAGGCTTTGGCTTGTTCCCAACCCTTATTTTCAGGATCATTTTCTGGATGGACAGCAATTAAAGTAGGAACGCCAAATCCTCTTTTATATTCCTCACGAACCTCAGATCCCGGGCATTTAGGTGCCACCATGATTACGGTAATATCTTCACGTATTTTCTGTCCTTCTTCTACTATATTGAATCCATGAGAATAGGAAAGTGTCGCTCCTTTTTTCATGTGCGGCATTACCGCTTTTACCACGGCACTGTGTTGTTTGTCTGGTGTCAAGTTCAAAACGAGGTCTGATTGTGGGATCAAGTCCTCATAAGTTCCGACGGTAAAACCGTTATCGCTGGCATTTTTAAAGGACTGTCGCTTCTCGTCAATGGCAGACTGCCGCAACGCATAAGAGATATCTAATCCAGAATCGCGCATATTCAAGCCTTGATTCAAGCCTTGGGCACCACAACCCACGATGGTTATTTTTTTGCCTTTCAAGGCATTAACACCATCCTCAAATTCGGCTTGCTCCATAAAGCGGCATTTGGAAAGCTGTTCCAATTTCTGCGAAAGTGATAAGGTGTTGAAGTAATTTGACATTGATTAATTTTTATGAGTTAAGTGCGGTAAGCATTTTAGAAATTTCCATAGCATCTTTTGTAACAGCGATACGGCCTGAACGGTTGAATTGCATAATACCGAAAACGCTAAGTTCCCGGTACAACAAATCCACCTCGCTACGTCTTCCAGACTTCTCGAGAACAAAGAATTCCTTGTTCACCGTCACGATACGTGCGTTGCTATCCTTGATAATATTTTGTATTTGTGGTTCTTCAAACAGCAGGTCTGACTTGATCTTGAACAGGCAGGATTCCTGATAGATGGTTTCATCCTCCGTATGATAATAGGCTTTGATGACCTCTACCTGTTTCTCAATCTGCCCAATGATTTTTTTGATATTCACCTCGGTCATGATGACGAGAATCGTCCACCGGGAAACGTCCTCGATTTCAGACGCACTACTATTGATGCTCTCAATATTAATGTGACGACGTTGAAAAATAGCCGAGATACGGTTCAACAAACCAATGTTGTTTTCGCTATAGATCGATATGGTAAAAAGTTGTTCTTGGTTTTCCATATAATTTGTTTTACTAACTGTTTCACATTGAGCTCGTCGAAATGCGACTATTCAAATACTTTTTCTATTGCGACCAGTCTTCGACAAGCTCAGACTGACATTGCATTCTTTATTCAAATTCTCCTGTCACATTGAGCTTGTCGAAATGCGACTTTACAAATCTTTTCCTGCAAAACCCGTCTTCGACAGGCTCAGACTGACATTATTTTTCTATTCCAACCGAATCTCAGAAACTGCAGCACCGGTTGGGATCATGGGAAAAACATTGCCTTCTTTTTCCACGCGCACTTCAAGAAAATAGGCCTCTTTTGACTTCATCATTTCTTCAACGGCACCAGCAAGATCCT
>JBBSPH010000096.1:0-8176 GCA_038258985.1 Flavobacteriales bacterium | reverse complement strand
CAAGTCAGGTCGTAGAAGGTTTTATAAGTGGGATGCATATGTCACCGTTTCACGGATTCAGCGCGGAGTTTGCGGAGCACAAAATGTACAATCCAGGCGAAAGTACGCGCCACATTGACTGGAAATTATATGCCAAAACGGATAAGTTCTATACGAAGAAGTATGATGAGGAAACCAACCTAAGGTGTCACCTTATCATAGATAACAGTGCCTCCATGCATTACCCGATCGTTAAAGAGCAATCTCTAGGGTCATTGAACAAAATAGGTTATGCATCTCTAGCAGCCGCCAGTGTAATGAACTTGTTGAAAAAGCAGCGAGATGCGGTAGGCTTGAGCGTTTACTCTAGTGAGTATGAATATTATGCACCAGAAAAAGGTAGCGAGCGCCACCACGCCATGTTGCTGGACCAACTAGATCGCATCTCTTCCAATGCCTCCACAACAAAGGCGACAGATACCTATAAATATCTACATGAAATTGCTGAAAACATAAAACGTAGGTCCTTGATTATTCTGTTTACAGACATGTTTCAAAGTGATCGACACGAGGATGAGCTGTTTGAAGCGTTAAGGCATCTTAAGTATAACAAGCACGATCTCGTACTATTTCATATGTACGATAGGAAAACGGAAGTAGATTTTGAATTTGAAAATAGACCTACACGTTTTTTAGATGTGGAAACTGGCGAGCATATTCATTTGTATGCCGATAATGTAAGGGAAGTTTATGCCAAAGCAGTCAAGGATTATTTTGGAAAGCTGAGAACACGTTGTGGACAATACAGGATCAAATATATGCCAGTCGATATAGGAGAGGATTTCAATGTGGTATTGACCACATTTTTATTAGAACGTCAATTGTTCAAATAGAAAAGAGCCGCAATTGCGGCTCTTTTATTTGATGATCTCGTTGGACTAATTATCGTCAGTCTTGATTTTTTCAACGTTTCCGTTGTCATCATACTTGATTTTAGTTTCGCTACCATCATTATTTTCGATCTTCACTTTGTCTTCTTTAACCTCGACATTATCTCCGCTATCGATCATCTCTTGAGCGGTTTCTTCCGCAGTTGCTTCCTCCTCGCGACAGGATACAAATGCTGTTGCTAGTGCTAGGGAAAATAAAGTTAGTTTGATACTGGTTTTCATATGAAATAAATTTAGACCCCAAAGGTATGACAATCAACGAGTTTAAGGCACGATTAAAACTTAAAAAACCTGCCTGGGGAAAGGCAGGTTTTGTAACCAAAATTATTTGAAAAGAGTAAAGGTTACTTGTTAGATAAAGCGCCATTAGGGATAGCAACATTTATCTTTTGTGAAATTAGTTGTTTTCTTTGATTTTGCAAATGGTATTTCTGATTTTTAGATAAATGACCTTAATTCTTCAATAATTTCATAGACGAACGGTTGCCGTCTTGTCCCATTATTTTTACGATATATATTCCTGGGACTAGATCGGACACGTTGTAATTACCCTGATTAGCTTCAAAAGATTTGACCATTTGACCTAAGCTGTTGAAGATCGTTAGGTTGCTTACATCACCGTTCACACTAAAGCTATCATTTGCGGGATTGGGATATAATTGCAATGTCTTCTCGGTATCAAAATTTACGGTACTTGCCGTTGTTGATAGCTGTTGCGTGCTATAAATCTTATAAGCTCCAGGAGCAAGAGTGATTGTTTGATTAGGATCTGTTACGGTAGATGAATTTCCAGCAAAGAAATCATACCAGAGGCCAGTTTGTGTAAATCTAGGTGTTACGGTTTTAGACGTTACATCAAGGTTAGCTACTACTACAACGTCAAAATTTGGTCCATTCAGCTGAATGCGTTTTACAAGACCAGATACTTCAAGATTGTTGTTTGTCGTATTGAAGGTCTCTGGATATTTTGTTTTCAACTTGATTAATTCTCCCGTCACACGATAGAGATCTAATCTATCCGTATTTGATGCATATCCATTTGTAAATGGTATTGGTTTTCTTCCAGTTCTTCCATTTTGGTTGATAGATATATCGTATCCCAACTCGCCAAATTGCCATAACATTTTTGGGCCGGGTATACTATACAGTATAGACGCGATTGCCTCTTGCCGGCCCAGTGCCACAGGTAAAGTTTTTACGTTATGATTAAAGTTGTCGGTATTTCCATTTTGTAAACTTTCATATACGAGGCGTTCTTCATCATGGCTCTCTGCATAGGCCACAAGATGCTGATTGTTGAAACTTCTAGAAGTGTAATAAGTTCTAAAAACATCTGCTCCTGATGGATAGCCTAGGGCACTTTGCTTGTAGCTCCCATGAATATTTCCCCATAGCATGAATCCACCATCTGCAAGAACCTTTTCTTCATCATTATCTGCTAGGTGTTCTAGTATCAGATAAATGTCGCTGTCATTGTTTGCCAGTAAGAAAGACTTGTAATCATTTAAAATTGCAATTCTAGAGTTATCGCGACGACCCCAGTCTTCAAATCCTGTGGTTTGTTTTTGGGTAAAACCCTTGCTCAGGTCAAATCTAAACCCGTCAATTTTGAACTCCTCCAAAAAATACTGAGTAGTCTGCTTTACATATTCTTTAGTCCATGGGCTTTCATGATTCATATCGATGAAAAATTCTAATACACGGTGTGGAGCGGTAACATTCGTATATGGATTATTTGACCCTGGTCCATTCCCGTTTGTAGACGGCCATAATCGAACCAATGGACCATCTTCAAGAACCTGGTTGTAAACGACATCAAGGATTACGGCGATGCCATTTGCATGCAATAGATCGACTAATTCTTTAAATTTATTAGCCGGGCCGTAGGCCTTATCCAATGCGCCATGGTACTTGACATCGTAACCCCAACTATCATTACCGCCGAATTCGTTCAAAGGCATAAATTCTACTGCATTTACACCTAAATCTTTGATGTAATCAATCTTATCAATCACACCTTGAAAACTGTCTGATTCAGAAAAATCACGTACATGCAATTCATATATCACTAGATTTTCGTTATCAGGACGTTGGAAGTCAGTCACATTCCATACATAGGGAACTTTTTTATATGTATAGATGGTTACATCTCCAGTGGTTAAGCCTGTAGGATAAGATGGTAGGTTGGGATAATTACCAGCTTTTATAAACTGATCATTTTGAGGGTCAAGTATCAATGTACTAAATGGATCTGCGACTTTAATCGTGGAATCAACAAGGTACTGATAGCTGAAGACAGTGTTCGCTGTAAATACACTGGCAGGAACGGTTAGCCAAAAGTAGTCACCGTCTTTTTTCATTTGATAACCGGTGTTCAACGCCCAATTGGAAAAGCTTCCCAATAGCGTTACTGAATTTTTTAATGGAGCGGCAAGAAGAAATGTCACGCTGCCATCTGTATTTTCATTGACACCATTTTTAAGTCCAGCGGGCCTAGGTTCATTGATAGTGGGGGCTGGAACAAAAATGTTCTTGTTGTCGGTAGCCGTTTGATTGCCATTCACAGCAGTAAAACTGATGGAGTAGTTTCCAGGTGAGGAAAACGTGTACGGACTGGAAATCGTACTAGCAGTCGCTGTTGCAATGGAGGAGCCGTTGACGGAAATTTCTAAGGCAGCAGTTTGTGAACTACTTCCAGCGATGGTAATTTGCTGGTTGACGGCATAGATTTGACCGTCGGCTGGTGAGGTAATCACGGCATTGAGTCCAGGTTGAAAAATAGGTAGCTTAAAATCGGCAGTTTGTATTGGTTTATTATTTGCGCTTCCAGGACTACCATTAGGTCCATTTGCATTTCTTATCACTAAATCAATCGCTGTAATTATTTCTGTACCAAGATTTACATTGAAATATTGATTTAATGATGGACCCAATGTTATTTGGTAGGAATTAGTGCCGCTTGCTCTGGTAAATGTTGGATTGATAGCAGGATTGTTGCTAAAAAAATCTCCCTTAACTTTTTGAAATCCCATTTGAACCCCTTGAATTGTCACACCTGCATATAAGTGCAATGTTTGTGTGGAGTTTTCCAAAGGTGTCCCTACCGCATTAAACAATATGGTAACGGGCTCAGCTGCGGTTGGGGTTGCAGAAGATGTTGAAACTTGCGCTTTCGCGAAAGCGAAAACAAGAAGAGCTAAGAGTAAAAGTTTATTTTTCATCGCATTCAATTGTTTTAAGTGCAAAAAAAAGGGCTGCGAACAGCCCTTGTAATTAGTAGTGAAGCTGTTATAGCGCCACCAAGGTATAGGTATAGTTTCTTGGGTTACTCAAATTCAACTCCGCTCTATAACGACCACCACTGTTGACTTTTAGATTACCACCACCGAAACTTAATTCGTTAGGCTCACCATCAGATTTTAACCCAAACTGGAAAGTTGATGGATCCCATTGTTGGGCTCTAAACTTGAACTCATCTACTACCATGTTCAATTCTACGGTCCACAATTTTGTGTCCTTATTGTAGGTCATGTTTAATTCATCATCCCAGCCAGCTGCGTTGGTAGGGCTAGTTGCTGCTCCTATAATTCCCCATGATCTGGTAGATGCACTCCATGTAGCATCGTCAAAGTTACCGTCGCCGTTAGGGTCTGTATTTGCTGTGATGTAGTAATATCCTGGACCTGGAACTGTTAGGTTTCCTGCGCCGCCATCATTGGATAATAATCCTGCCGCACCTGCCCCAAAAGCTCCATCAAAACCTTCATTTGTAGGAGTAAATTTAAATTCTGGACTGGCATTACTCATAAAAATAAACCCTTCATATTCTGTACTTCCGAACTCTACTGCTTGCAGGAATGGAGTGTTTGGATCGCTAGGTGTCCAGTTTGCACCATAACCGCTTGAATCTGCATAATTTCCATGAACAAATAGTTTTGGTGAATCTGTAGTATAAGGAGTTACATTGAGATTGATAACGTCACTTATCACTGGAGTTTGATTAGCATCAGCTAAAGATCCTACAATTCTCATGCTAATCACGCCTTGAGAAAACGGAGTTAAGCCCAAAGTCAAGGCTAAATTGTTCATCTCTTCTACAGTGACCTGGATTTCATTAGAATTAGTGGAGCCCACTAATTCTGAGTCTGCAAAATCGTCACCGCTAGCTACGGCTTGCAATTGATAGGTAACCGCAACCGGAGTAGTAAAAGTCACTCCTTGCCAAGTAAACCTCTCAGCAGTATTCAATCTTGTATCAAATGTCAAGATGTAGGAGGATGCTGGAGAAGAAGTAAACTGCAGATCACTTGATGGAGAAGTGGTAAATAGTTCTTCATCATTATTCTCACAAGAAACTATTGTTCCTACGAGAAGGACAGACAACATATAAAAAGCAAATTTTTTCATTGTATATTCTTTGTTAGATTATTAATATCCAGGATTTTGGACCAGATTATCATTTAAATTAAGTTCATTAGAAGGTATAGGGTATAGATTTCTAAAGGTTGGGGTTGTTGTTCCGTTTTGAACGTTTCCTTTCCATGCCCAAGTTTTGTTCGTCGTGAATTGACTAAATCTGATCAAATCCTGGCGTCTGTGCGCTTCCCAGTATAACTCTCTTCCTCGTTCATCAATTATAAAATTGAGATTCAAATCAGCAGAGGAAATATTGTTATTTGCATTTCCATACGCTCTTTGTCTTAGAATATTGATTTGATCAATAGCCTGACTGGTACTTCCACCACCACCTCTAACAACAGCTTCTGCATACATTAAATACGCATCAGCAAGTCTAAAAACTGGAAAATCTATATCAACATAATCTCCAGTTGCATCAGAACCTTGATTGCCATTGACATCTACATTCTTGTATTTTTGAATGGCAAAACCTTGATTGAAATTAGATTCATTCGCTATAGATTTACTTTGTCCATTAGTAAAAAACAATTCTCTACCATCTGCAGAATTCTCTTCACCAGGGAACAGTGCAACAAATTGTGGTGTCGTTCTTATACCGAACCATCCTCCGTTAATTCCAAAATTGCCAGGATCCATATCGCCACCTACTGGAGCATGCGTCAAAAACGTCGTTCCCCCAAATGTTTGCGTTCTCAACCCATCATAATTTAATGTCCAGATAAATTCGTTTTGCGATCCGTTCGAATTGTTATCTGCAAGGAATAGATTTGTGTAGGGTGCTGCTGTGTTCACAGAATACCCAGCGTTGATAACTCTGCCTGTATAATTTACAACATCGGCATACCTAGGTGTTCCCGTATAAACTTCAGAATTTAAATAAATTTTAGCTAGTGTCATCCATACGGTAGCTTGATCTGCACGACCATATTCATTTGATCTAGCGGGTGTAATGACACTTTCTACAGCTAGTAGTTCTGATTCTACATAGTTGAACAGTTCAGATCTGGTCAAAAGTTCTCCCGGTATTCTGGGATCCGTAGTTTCATCTTGGAAAGGCATACTACCAAAAAGATCCATACCATGATAATAGGTGTAAGCTCGTAAAAAGCGGACTTCATTCCGGTAATCCCTAATGACTTCACGGTCACTTTCACCAATTCCATTTGCGTCGAGACTCTCTTCCGTGGTGTTTCTCAAAAAGTCGTTCGTAAGGGCGATCTGATAATTGAAACGGGCATACATTCCGCGAATAAATTCATTACCATCAGACCAATTTTGCCGCTGGAATTCTTTGATCGTACCGTCGTCCCATGCTATTAATGCTTCATCACTCGAAAGCTCCTGGTGCTTCCAATATAATCTCAGATAATTTGAAAAACCACCATCAATACCAGAGATGTCAGCATTATTGTCACCAGCTTCCTGGCCACCTAAGATGAGGCCAGCATAGACTTTAGCTGCCAGTCTGGGGTACGATGCAGGGTCGGTCAAAACTTCTTCAGAAGTGAGATCTTCACCTCCTAATTCAAGATTTAGCGTTTCCTCACAGCTTGTCAGTGCAAACAAAACAACTGCTAAACCGAACAGATATTTGTAAAATTTCATATAGCTAATTTTTAAAATGTAAATCCTAATCCAAAAACAATACCCCTACTACGTGGGAATATTGTGTTATCAATACCACCTCCTATTTCAGGATCTAGCCCATCATAGTCGGTAATCGTAAACAGGTTAGTTCCTGTCAATGAGGCTCTTATGTCTACTTTGTCGCCAGGGATCGTGTAACCTATCGTAGCGTTGTCCAGTTTTAAGAAATCAGCCTTCTGCACGTAATAGTCAGAGAACAATTGAACAGTTTCAAAACGAGAATCCAATACATCGGTAGTGCTGTTGTTATAAAAATCACCCGGATTATTAAAGATGTTAGCAAAGGTTGCTGAACGAGAATCAACGTTATTATAATTGTATAATCCAGCAGAACCTCTTAATGTAAAACTAAATGATAGGTTTTTATAATTCATGTTTGATGTAAAGCCATAGTACGCATCTGGATTCGCTTTTTTATAACGAACTCTATCTGCGCTGTTTATGACATTGTCTCCATTAGTGTCTACGTAAACACCATTTAAAGGGTTTCCATTATCATCATATACTTGACGAAACACATGAAAAGCTGTTGGATCGGAGCCTACTGCTCTTTCTTGTATTGTATTTCCAACTCCTCCAGATATACCTCCAATTTCTACAGGGTTGCTGGTTGGCCCAGCAAGATTGGTAATCTTAATTTCTTGAAAGGTTAGATTGGCTCCAACATTCCAATTAAAATCTTCAGTTTTAAATAGGTCGGTATTAATTCCAATTTCAATACCTCTACTTTCTGTGTCTCCAACATTTTGAAGTCCAGCGTTTTCAAGAGCTCCAGCTGCAATAGGTGCAAACTGTAGCAAATCAGATGTCTCATTTTGATAAACATCCACACTTCCAGTAATGCGATCATCAAACAATCCAAGGTCTATACCCAAGTTATACTCTGCCGTAGTTTCCCATGTTAGAAATTCAGTTCCTTCTGGACGGAGGGTTTGAAGAAAATTAGTACCTATTTGAACAGATGCCTCAGGCTGTCCAGGTGTAAATCGTTGAACGAAAAGGAAATCCTGACCAATGTCTTGTTGTCCTTTCACACCATAACCTCCTCGTAGCTTTAATTGGGAAAGGAAGCTACTATTCTGCACAAAATCAAGATTTGTAAGTTTTAACGCAGCATTGACACCTCCAAAAGTTCCATATTGATCGCCTGGAGCAAAACGAGAAGAACCAGAACGGGTAAT
>JBBSPH010000095.1:0-8183 GCA_038258985.1 Flavobacteriales bacterium | reverse complement strand
TGATGTATCATCCAGATTCAAATGCATCGCACTATAATCCAGCAGGGCTGCCTCCTGGATATTAATATATAGACCATCTCCCATTTTCATCATTAAAGCCGTCTGTACGCCTGTGGGCGAGAATGGTTTTTGCGATGCATTGGGTGTAATAGAGGCTGGTAAAAGACCACGTATCTCTGAAAGTTTTGAGGTTGTATAATCGTACTCTTGCGTGTCGTAATCTCCCTCGATCCAGTAAGCGGTATGATCACCGGTCATCGCAAACTGTGTTAACTCTTCCTTGATGGAGAAATACGTAAATGCCTGCTCAGGAAATTCATACCTAAAACCCAATCCATCATCAAATAGCCTGAAACGTATGGTCATTTTCCGATTTGTTTCCTTTTGAGAAAGAGAAATGGCCAACTCGTTGTAATGATTTCTAATCGTTGACTCTTCTCCCCAAACTGGATTCCATGTCTCATCAAACGTAGTTGTTGAGGAGTCTGTTATCACAAAATCGTCCTTTAATGATTTTTCCTGCGCCAACAATTCAAATCCCAGCTTGCTGGTTTTGATCACCGGTTTATTTTTGAAATCTAACTGGTATTGAGGCTCACCAGATGGCGATAAGCTAAATGTGACACTAAAGGCACCATCCGGCGATTGCAGGTTTTGTGCTTGTGACGTTTTAGCACTTTGACTAGGCTCAGTATAAACTTGCGAGGCGCAAGGCGCCTGCAAAGCAAAATAAATCACCCATAATAGTACAGTATTGAAAATTTTCATAGCATCAGGCTTTAATGGTCTCTGGTTCTAAAGTTTGCTGGACTCCGTTTACAATAATTTCTTGGGAACTGTCTCCTTCCATAGTTACTGTAGTTTCCTTTTTAGTCACGTGAACTTTGAGAATCTGATCCCTAAAGTTAATTTTGAAACTAAAAGAATCCCATTGCTCGGGAAGTCGGGTGCTGAAACTGGGCATATCGTTGACGATTTTTAAACCACCAAAACCTTCAACAATACTCATCCACGTGCCTGCCATACTGGTGATGTGGCAGCCCTCTTCTACCTCGTGGTTGTAGTCATCTAGATCTAATCTGGAAGTTCTCAGGTAAAAGTCATAGGCCTGATCCATTCTACCTAAATGTGCCGCTTGAATACTATGAACGCAGGGCGATAGCGAACTTTCATGAACGGTCAAAGGCTCGTAAAAGTCAAAGTGTTTTTCCAACTGTTCTTTGGAGAAATGATCTTCGAAAAAGTAGAACCCTTGCAGAACATCTGCTTGTTTGATGTAGCAGCTGCGCAAGATTCTGTCCCAAGACCATTTTTGGTTGATGGGTCGCTGGGATTTGTGAAGCTCTGATGCAGGCATAATTTCTTTATCCAAAAATCCGTCTTGTTGCAGGTAGACTCCCAATTCTTCATCATAAGGTTCGTACATATTCTGGGCGACCTCCAACCAGGAGGCGATCTCGCCTTCATTGATTTTAGTTAATCCTACTATACGCTGATAATCGTCATTGTGACCGCTCTTTACCTTTTCTAAGTGGTTCAAGGCCTGCTCGATACACCACTTTGCGAGATAATTGGTATACCAGTTGTTATTGACGTTGTTCTCATACTCGTTGGGACCCGTGACACCTAGTATCATGTACTTATTTGCGCGTTGCGAATAGGTAGCACGCTGTTGCCAGAATCTGGCGATGGCAATCATGACTTCCAGTCCCATTTCTGGAATGTAGGAGTAGTCGCCAGTATATCTTAGGTAGTTGTGGATCGCATAGACCATCGCACCGTTGCGGTGGATTTCTTCAAAGGTTATCTCCCATTCATTGTGCGATTCCTCGCCATTCATGGTAACCATAGGATATAGAGCAGCTCCATTGGAGAATCCCAATTTCTCGGCATTCTCAATGGCCTTGTCTAGCTGCTCATACCTATATTTCAGTAAATTTCTGGCGACCTTTTGATCTTTGGTAGCCATGTAGAAAGGTATGCAATATGCCTCAGTATCCCAATAGGTACTGCCTCCATATTTTTCTCCCGTAAATCCTTTAGGCCCAATATTTAAGCGCGCATCCTTTCCAGAATAGGTCTGATTGAGCTGGAAAATATTGAACCGTATGCCTTGTTGCGCCTTCAAATCGCCTTCAATAGCAATGTCTGCCATCGACCAGATTTGCGCCCAGGCTTCTTTTTGCTCTTGTAACAATTGGTTGTAGCCTTTATCAATTGCTATATGCAGCACTCTTTTGGCAGCATCAAAAATTTCAAAATGCTCATAATTGAGGCTGCTAGTGTAACCAGCATATTTAATAAGGTTAACCGTATCACCTTCTGCAATGTGGTTGGCGATTTTGTGTCTTACGACGGTTTCATTCCTATCAAAATGGTCTGCATACTGGACATGCTCACCGTTTTTATATAATTCTGACTGCATAAAAGTGCAGACGTAATAATTGGTTTTATTCGTTCTACTGCGTATGAAAGCCTGATGATCTGTGGATTGTAATTCTTCTACCTCCCAAAACTTATCGTCCCAATTGGAATCCTCATTAGTAATTCCAGCATCTAGATATGGCTGGAACGAAATACGCATCTCCCCTTTTAACGCGGTAACGCTATAATTGATAACGCCCAATTCATCGTGCTGCATGGAAAGAAAACGTCGAACAACAACTTTTATCGATTTAGACTCAGTTAGATCAAATTCAAAGCTACGCTCGTGCCATCCTTCCCGCATATTGAGCTCCCGGCGGTAGTGGCGCACTTCAGATTTTTCTAGTTTGCCCAGATCCAATGTTTCACCATCGATGAAAACATCGATGCCAATAAAGTTGGGTGCGTTGAGAACCTTGGCAAAATATTCTGGGTAACCATTCTTCCACCAGCCCACGCGGGTTTTGTCTGGGTAATACACACCTGCCACATAACTCCCTTGAAAAGTGTCTCCAGTATAGGTTTCTTCAAAGTTTGCTCGTTGTCCCATCGCGCCATTTCCTATAGAAAATAGGCTTTCACTAGATTTTACTAGATCCGGATTCCATCCTTCTTCTATGATGGACCACGCGTTTGGTTTGATATATTCTCGACTCATTACTTCGTTTTATTCAATAGCTGTTGTTGATAATCGTGCGGCATTTCTTGAAAACTTTCAAAAACGGCATCTGCCTCACTTAATTCTTTATGGTCGCCTAGACCTATACTAATCATTCCTGCATTATTTGCTGCCTGGACCCCAGCGATGCTGTCTTCAAAAACAATCGCATTTACCGCAGGCATATCTAGTAGATCACAGGCTTTTAGAAAAACCTCGGGATCTGGTTTTGCCATCGACACGTTTGTTCCATCGACGATGGCATCAAATAGGTCGTAAATACCCAATTTTTTGAGAATGGGACGGGCATTTTTACTCGCACTTCCCAGGGCTACCGGCTGGCCACTCTTGCGCAGCTGGAGTAGAAAATCGTGAACGCCTGGAAGGATATCTTCCGTTGTTAGCGTTTCTACCATTTCAAGGTACTCGGTGTTTTTCTGGACCAGTTTCTCGTCAAACGTTTTTTGGTCGATGGTTTTGTTTCCCCATGCAAGGATTTTTTCTAAGGAACGGACTCGGGATACTCCTTTGAGCTGTTCGTTTTCCGCTTTCGCGAAAGCGATACCCAGACCAGCCGCCAGCCTTTGCCAGGCGACAAAGTGAAATTTGGCAGTATCGACGACAACGCCGTCCAGGTCAAATATGAATGCTTTTTTCTTCATTATTCGTTGGTAATCGAAGGCTGGTAAGTAATCGCCTTTTTATTTGTAATCAATAGATTGGAAATGGAAGCCAGCAGCAGAAATATTCCAGCTACGGTCATAGCGTGGATGGACTCCTCACCCAATAAACTGGACAGGAATACCACACCACTCAATGCGGCAATGATCTGAGGTATCACAATAAACATGTTGAAAACACCCATCATCAACCCCATTTTTGACGCTGCAACACTGCTGGAAAGCATGGCGTATGGCATAGAAAGTATGCTGCCCCACGCGATACCGATTAACGAAAAACAGAAAATCAAATATTCTGGCTGACTGGGAATAAAATACATGGTTAAAAACCCGACTGCACCCAGCGCAAGACTAACCATGTGAACGACTTTTCTATTGATGCTGTTGTAGGCGGTATAGAATGTCAGTAAAAGGGCAAATGCCATGGACGAGAGGCCGTAGATTCCCATTTTAGAACCTACATCGTCCGATGCCTCGTTGTAGGCCTTATCCTGAATACGGTAATCATCTGCATAGTCCTGGTCTAGAAACAAAGTCGCCTGCTTTGCGTCCAGCAGTACATTATCGCTATCATCCAGTTGAGCAAATTGTTTGATGTCAGGTTTAGGTGCGTTGTAGATATGTTCTGTCAATGCCGGGTTTGCCAGCGTCCACATGGCAAAAAAAGCAAACCAAGAAAAAAACTGGACAACGCCCAATTTTTTCATGATCATGGGCATGAGCGCATAGGTGGAAGAAATGGTTTTCCACATGCCTTGCTTTTCCTCAGGCTCACCTGCATCATCAAACTGGGCGAGTTGCTCTGGTGAGTATTCCTTAGTAGTAAATATGGTGACAAGAATGGAAACTATAAATACCAATGCTCCAACACCAAATGCCACTTTTACCGAATCAGGCACCACGCCTGGAGGTGCTTCATTAGAAAAATTCAGGGTATTGTTCATGAACTTAGGAAGGTTACTGGCTATCCATGTTCCCACTCCTATAATCAACGTTTGAACAACAAACCCATAACTGCGCTGGGATTCTGGCAACTTGTCTGCCACCAGTGCACGGAATGGCTCCATACTTATATTGATGGAAGCATCAAGAACGAGCAATAATCCTGCTGCCATCCAGACCTCTGACGAGAATGGCATAAACAATAATGCGATACTACTTAATATGGCGCCTAGAAGAAAAAATGGGCGGCGGCGACCCAAAGTCTTGTGCCAGGTGTTATCACTCCAATAACCGATGAGCGGCTGGACAATAAGACCGGCGAGCGGCGCTGCAATCCATAGCAAAGGAATATCCTCCTTACTGGCACCTAAAGTCTCGAAAATACGGGACATGGTAGAGCCCTGTAAGGCAAAACCAAACTGAATACCAAGAAATCCGAAACTCATGTTCCAGATATCCCAGAAACCTAACTTAGGCTTTTGCATATCATAACGTGTTGATTACGATAAGCCTTATGACTTATCAAAACTAGTGCGTGTGTGAAGAAGACAAGTTTTGATAAAATAGTTTGCAACTACAAAAGTTGCGTGCCAAATATAGGAAAATTAGGGAGTGGATTCCCGCTCTATCAATGAAGTTTTTACGATAACGGTTTCGTAGCTTTCTTCCTCTTCCTGTTTACTTTCCAATCGCTCGATGAGTTTGGTAGCGGCAAGCCCGCCCATATCTTCGCCCTTCTGCCCTATGGTTGTCAAAGTAGGACTGGCATAACGGCTCAACATACCATCTGTGAAAGCAATTATTGCAACATCACCTGGTATTGATCTACCCAGTTTCTTAAGTGTCTTGCTTGCTATAACAGCAAACAATTCATTCACGGCGACCACACCATCATACTCCTTGCGCGCCAGAAAATTTTCGATTTCTGTAGTACAATTTTCGGCGTCCTCTATTTTGAGTACGTCACTTTCATCAAAGGACATTCCTCTTTGCTCCAAGGCCTCTTTGAAACCTTGGGTCCGCAATCGACCAACATTGACATAATCTACCGTTGATATAATTGCCAGTTGCTTCCTTCCCTTACGCATTAAGAACTCTGTGGCACTGTGGGCTGCGGCGATATCGTCAATAATAATCTTATCGCATTCAATGCCGTCCACCACGCGATCAAACATAACGATAGGCATGCCCTGGTTAAGCACTTCCCGTAAGTGGTGAAAATCCTGCTTTTCCATCGTTTCCTTGGAAAGACTCATGATAAAACCGTCAATACTGCCGTTTGCCAGCATATCCATGTTCACGACCTCTTTCGCAAAACTTTCGCCAGAAAGACAAATAATGACCTGATACCCTTTCTCATTTGCCACTTTTTCAATGCCCGAAATGACGGTAGCAAAGAAATGGTGAACGATTTCTGGTATGATGATACCAATTTTTTTAGTCTTTTGATTCTTGAGACTCAGGGCAATGTTATTGGGCTTGTAGTTGTATTTCTTCGCGTAACTCTTGATCTTTTCCCTAGTCTCCTCGCTGATTTCGTGAGAGTCACGTAGTGCCTTGGATACTGTAGATATAGATACCTTCAAATCTTGGGCAATCTTTTTAAGTGTGATTTTCTGAGGCATCAATTGTGGTTTGAACTTGGTGGTTTATTCGCTTTCGCGAAAGCTAAATATAGGTCAATATAAATAACTACAATTTGCCGAAAACGTTTTCGTAGAAACTGTAGTTCAAACAATTCCTTAACGTTTTATTTACATAATTTTATCCCGTGTGAGAAGAAGACCATCACTAACTATCTAATCAAATCGCAGAAATGAGTTTAAAATTAAAAATCGTATTCCTACTGCTCGCGTTGCCATTTATCGCTGTTGCACAGACGATAACGGGTACCGTAACCGATCTCGAAAACAATCTACCCATCTTAGGCGCATCAGTAATTGTGAAAGGAACCAATACGGGTACGGCTACAGATTTTGATGGTCAGTATACATTGACCAATGTCACTGAAGGAGCAGTTATTGTTATTAGTTACCTAGGATACGCTCCGCAAGAAATCACTTATACAGGACAAAGCACTATCAACGTTTCTCTCGCCCAAGACACTTCTCAATTGAACACCATTGTACTAATAGGATATGGTGAAGTACGTCAAGAGAATGTAACCGCAGCTCAAACAACAGTAAGTAGTGATGAATTCAACCAAGGAGCCGTCGTTTCTGCTGGACAATTGATTGCCGGTAAGGCAGCGGGTGTTCAGGTGGTTGCCCCAAGTGGTAGACCTGGTGATGGTCCCACTATAAGGGTAAGGGCAGGATCAACGCTAGACGGAAACCAAGATGCATTATATGTTGTTGACGGCATACCATTGGATCAAAGAAATGCAAATTTGAACAGCTTGAACCCAAACGATATTGAAAGCTTTACCATCCTTAAAGACGCAAGTGCTACCGCAATTTACGGTAACCGAGCATCCAATGGTGTGGTTTTAATCACTACTAAAAAAGGTAGATTAAATAGTGACTGGGAAGTAAGCTATGATGCTCAATTTGCTGTGAACAATAACTTCAACCGTTTTGATGTGCTTACTGCAGATCAACTAAGATCCCTAGCCACAGAACGAGGCGAAGATCTTTCCCTATTGGGAGATGCAAATACTGACTGGCAAAAAGAAATCTACCAAACTGGCACAAGAGGACTTCACAACCTTGTTATCTCCAAGGGGTATGAAAAAACCACCCTGCGTTTAGGGCTATCCCAAGTAAATGAAGAAGGAACTATTAAAACTTCAGATTATGGACGTACTACTGCAAATCTAGCGATAACCCATAGGGCGTTTGACAACGACTTGAAATTGACTTTGACAGCCCAAGCGGCTCTTGAAAATCGTGGTTTTGAAAATAATGCTGCTATAGCAAGTGCTATACTATTTGACCCAACACGACCTGTTTTTTCTGATGACCCTGCAAACTCTATAGGTGGATTCTTTGAATTTATCAACAACGGAAATCTTGAAGTAAATGCCAACAGAAATCCCGTTGGACTTCTTGAAGGTTTTGATAGAGAGAATGATAATGCTCAAATAAGAACTAATTTAAACGTCAATTATAAACTTCCATTTTTAGAAGGTCTTTCTTTTGGAGGTAATGCGGGTATTGATTATAATGAGTTTGATGAATTCACTATTACCTCCCCTAATTCTGCCGCTGGTTTTAACGACAATGGCTTTATTAGTTTAAGTCAGGGCTTGAGAAGAAACTTACTTCTAGATGGAAGAATTGATTACAAAACTTCATTTGAAAATTTAAATACAGATTTTGAAGCTACAGTAGGAGGATCCTATCAGGATTTTACAAGACAAGGTAGTTTTAGAAATTCCGACAACGGTGTGTTGTTGGATTCAAGACCCTCATTTAATAAAAATAGGCTGATTGCATTTTTCGGTCGGGTCTCTTTTGACATAAATGACTTGCTAGTAT
>JBBSPH010000094.1:0-8197 GCA_038258985.1 Flavobacteriales bacterium | reverse complement strand
TGTACCCTGAACTACAATTTTTTCCGCAATCTGATCCCCTGATAGAGAAATCCTATTAATTCTCAAGGTGTCCTGAACTAATGAATATCGTATTCCATTGTTAGAATTATATTCAACCGGCGCTTTGGGATCAATAGGATCAACTGACAACTTATCCAGCACATCAAGATTGACGGTAATATTATCCTCTACAGACCCAAAAGGGATCTGGTAAAATACCCCTGCAACGTAATCTCCAGTCGCCCAACCAAAGGCATCATCTATCTTTTCGTCAATTCCTTTTTCCTTTTTTTGCTCCTGTGCAAAAACAGCTGTCGATAGCAGTAGTGCTAACATTGACAAGACGATTCGGTTTAGATTTTTCATCAACTTTAAAATGATTTTTGATTAAGCCAGCAAGATGCATAAAAATCTTGCCTTTTAAAAGTTTTGTTAAGAAATTGTAAAACTACTACTCGTGAATCCTGTAGGATTTTTGCAATTGAGCGATTTGGCTTGAATTTCCTACTACGATAATTTTCGATCCTGGGCTTAGCAATGTGTCCGGACCAGGATTAACTACATAACTACCATCAGGAGATTTGTAACCTATAATATTACAACCCGTTTTCTGGCGTAGGTTTAAGTCAATGATGGTACAGCTATTTTTGTGGTCAAACATCTGTTCAAAAGAAACTTGTTCCAGGTTCACACCATCATCGCCGCCATAACTCAAATTATCCCAGAATTCAATCAGGTCTGGACTTACTATGAGGGATGCCATATGCTGACCACCTATTTGATCTGGTAAAATCACATTATCTGCTCCTGCTAGCTTTAATTTTTTATAGCTGGTATCTTCGCTGGCGCGAGAAATAATTTTAAGATCCTTGTTTAACTGTCGCGCGCTCAACACTATGAAAAGATTATCCGCATCATCAGGCAATGCACTTATCAGTACACTTGCTTTCTCGATCTGTGCTTGCAGTAACACCTCATCCTCATTTGCATTGCCACGTATAAAATGTTTGTTGTCGATGGGGCAGTCATCAATTACCTGCTGGTTCTTTTCTACGATAATAAAATCCCGTTTATAGTCTTGCAGTTTGGCTACTGCCTGCTTTCCATTGCGGCCGTAACCGCAAACGATAATATGATTTTCCATGGATTTGAGGTATTTATCTTGGTCTCTTTTACGACGGGCAAGGATAGAGTTTTTAGCTAGCAAGTATTCGGAAATGACTGATACCGAATATCCCACGATCACAACACTGGTTAAAATGATGAAAATCGTGAACATTTTGGCTTCTGGACTGGGATCACCCATTTCACGGTAGCCCACGGTTGTGATGGTTATAACCGTCATGTATAGCGCATCTATCCAGGATACCTCCAGTAAAAACTTATACCCCAGACACCCTACGATCAGCACAGTTGCCAGTAGGGCAATCGCTATATTAATCTTATTGCGCATATCTAATTAGAGATCAAAAACCGAACTGCGTTTGACATAGATCAAATCCTTCAATCGCAACCAGAAAGCCATTATTAAATAAATAGCAAACCAGGCACCTAGAGTGGCAAACGTGAAGTAGATAAAAGTAATTCGCACATTTTTAGCACGCATACCCAGCCTATCTGCCATACGTGTAGATACATAGAAGCCATATTTTTCCATGTAATGCCGTAATTCCGTAACGATGCCCATGGTTCAAAAATAAGCAAGTAATACCACACTATTGCTATAGAGAACCACGCATCAGTTGAATACCTATATCGCAGGTGAGGCAAGCATTCACATCACAGTAATTAGGTTTGAGTTCAAGTAGTGATTGAGAGTCTAGCGCGTTTGAAACAGGCACTAACTTTTTAAAACCTGCAACTATGGTATTCTTTTCCAATGGAATACCGCGCATAAGCGACAATAGCTCCTCCACATTCTCCACACCATTGTAGTGCGCAAAGGCAAACTTCATGGGTACGATGCAATTGATAATCAACAGATCAATAAAATCCTCTGTCAGCTTTTTCTCCCGTACATCCGTCAATTTGTCGAACAGATGATGGTCATTCCAGTAGGTGGCTGCCGTCACCTCAAAAAGTGATAGTAACTCTACTCTAGTTTTTGCCAGCAAAACCTCAGCAAACAATAATGGATGACGGTGGTAGAGCATCGCTAGTTGTGAGAGTCGCACCGTGGGATAGTTGGCAGGCCTTAGCCTGAATAATTTCATGGCAGTTTGAATGGGTTTAAGTTGGAATTTCGCTTTCGCGAAAGCGAACTCGCCCACCAACAACTGGAAATAGCGATCATTATGGGAATCATTCAATAAACCCGCTTGTCCCAAAAGTACCGCCTCCAGACCGAAAGCATCACTCGCCAGTTTGCGCACCACGGCCTGATCCATGCTAGTAGCCAGTTGCTCAAAGGCGTCTGCATTGACCTTAGTGCCGAAACCTCGCATCAACAACTGAAAAAAAGTTGCCTCCCAATCGTTGTTATTTAGTTCGAGACTTTGCTGGATGCGTTCGTTACGCTTCTGAAGACGCTGGATATAGACCTTTTCCAGCCACATGCTAACCAAAAAAGCATCCACCTCACCTATTGATTTCTCACAGTTTATAAATTGATTTTTCTTGTGGGCAAATAGTGTTGTGTAGGAAACAATCAAGTCGTCCGACACGTAATTTACCACCTCCAGCACAGGAATATCGATCTCGCTGCGCCGCGTAATCTCTGCATCATGTTTCCAGACCACATGCAGAATGACATTATCATAGGCAGGGTCATCATCATGTCCATGCCGGTACCAGTCACTGGCGCGCAGGTGCATCTCTACATTACCTGCCCACAGCTGCCCGCCGATTTCCACCTTGCAATTAAAAAAATCTGGCCCGGAATAATGGTTGTGGGTTCCCAGTGATTTAATGACAATTCGCTGACCATTGGTGGACTGTAGATCAAGGCCACTCAACTTTTTGAACTTCCAGAGATAGTGAAGAAAATCTTCCTGCATGAGATTTTTGTTGCAGGCTAATTTAATTTATTCTGGATTAGTCTTGCGATGCAAATTTTGCATTAACTGGGTATTAGCAAATTTGATCTAATTATCCAACGTTGCCTTCATCACTTCGACTGCGCTATATGCGAGTAGAAGGGTAAAGGGACATTGAATCTAATAAAAAACAAGCGGCGAACAGCTCTCCAACCTGCTCGATCCGCCATTATGATTTGCCTTAAATAGTAATAGACAATCTCGATTTGCGCCAGCAAATCATGAGTAGTCGATTTTTGGAATTTGGGATTTGGGATTTGGGATTTAAAACTTTCATTTTATTCCTCCAACCAGCCTTTCTGAGCCATCCACTCGTCATTAAAGAACTTGCCCACATAGCGGCTTCCGTGATCGTGGTACAAAATCACCACTACATCATCCTTTGTAAATGGATGTTCTTCATGGATCTGTAGTAATCCCTTGATCGCGGCACCGGCACTGTTGCCTAGGAACATTCCTTCCTCCTTTGCTAATCTGCGGGTATAAATCGCTGCGTCCTTATCGGTCACTTTGGTAAAGCCGTCAATAATTTCAAAACGCACGTTGAGCGGTAAAATGTCCTCGCCAATTCCCTCAGTTACGTATGGATAAATTTCTTTCTCGTCAAAAATTCCCGTCTCGTGGTATTTTTTAAAAACTGAGCCGTAGGTATCAATTCCCCAAATTTTCACATCCGGATTTTGCTGTTTTAAATAACTCCCCACACCAGAGATGGTACCTCCTGTCCCTACACCTACCACAAAATGGGTCACCTTTCCATCCGTCTGTTTCCAGATTTCTGGTCCAGTACTCATGTAATGTGCCTTGCAGTTGGATGGATTATCATATTGATTGACATACCAAGAATTTGGGATTTCCTCACTCAATCTTTTGCTCGTAGAATAATAGGATTGTGGATCAGTTGGCGCAACGTCTGTTGGGCAAACGTGAACCTCTGCTCCCACTGCGCGCAGTATGTCCATCTTTTCCTTGGACTGTTTATCGCTCAAAACACAGATCAACTTGTATCCTTTTATAATGGCAGCGAGTGCAAGGCCCATTCCCGTATTACCACTGGTTCCCTCGATGATGGTTCCGCCAGGCTTCAATCGTCCGTCTGCCTCAGCATCCTCAATCATGGTGAGTGCCATACGATCTTTGACACTATTGCCAGGATTGAACGTCTCATATTTAGCCAGCACGAGGCAGGGCAAATCTTTTACCAAGGCATTCATTTTTACCATCGGCGTGTTTCCTATGGTTCCCAGTATATTTTCAGCGTAGTCCATTTGTTTATTTTGCGCTGCAAATTTAGGATTTTGCACCAGGCTTTTGCTGGTTTTACCATTGCAAATTTTTATGGCTGGATTTGTTGGGAGTTCGCTTTCGCGAAAGCGGAATACGTCCAATCAACCAGAACCATGAAAATTTACTCAAACCGCATTGCCTTTACCGGCGAGATACGGCTAACGATGTAGGTAGGAATAATAAGCACGAGCAGGCAAATAGCAAAGGTGCCCAGATTAAGCAAGAGTATATGCCACCAAGAGATGTACACTGGTGCTTCTGTGACATAATAGGTTGCGGGATCCAATGTCAAGGGTGCAAAGAAATACTGCACTGCGATCAGTCCAAGTCCTATCGCATTTCCATAAAATAATCCCTTGAGGATCAAACTCATGGCATTATACAAAAACACTTTGCGCACCGTCCAATCTGTCGCTCCTAGCGATTTGAGCACACCTATCATATTTGTCCGGTCCAGGATCAAAACGAGCAGTGCGGTGATCATATTGATAATACCAACGATGAGTATGATGGAAATAATGCCGTAAATATTCCCGTCGAGTAGCGCCAACCAATCAAATATCGTGGGATATTGTTGCTTGATGGTTTTGGCATCCAAAAGTTGCGGTACATTCAAGAATATCTGTTTACCTACCTCATCAATTTTATCAAAATCGGTGATGAACACTTCAAATTTGCCCACTTCATCGTCTTCCCATTTATTGATTTTTTGAATATTGCGGATGTCCCCAATGATAAATTTAGTGTCATATTCCTCCAGACCACTATCATAAATACCGACCACGGTAAAAGCACGAGCAAGCGGCTCTTTATTTTCTTTCATGAAATATGTGGGCGCCTTATCGCCTACCTGCAGTCCCAACCTGCGGGAAATATCATCGCTGATCAATATATCTTTAGAGGTTGCATCTTGGGAAACATCTGGTAACTCACCCGCAATCAAAAATTCGCGGAAGCTCTCCCAGCGGTAATCGGTTCCCACGCCCTTTAGAATCACTCCCTCAAAATCTGTGGCAGTACGTATCATCGCTCCTGTAGTCGCGACGGCCTGCACATGGGCGATTTCTGGAACACTGGAAAAATCTGGGTAAAATTCCTGGTTAATGGAAATAGGTTTAACCGTAGTAATTGAATTATTACGGTCAAAAAGAGAAATGGTAACGTCGCCATTAAATGCACTTACCTTCTCCCGTATTTTTTTTTGCAGGCCTACACCAGTTGCGACGGCAATGATCATCACGATCATTCCTATCGCAATTGCTGCGGTTGCTATTTTTATTATCGGGGCGCTTACGCTATTTTTATACGCCGTACTATTCTGTACGCGCTGTGCTATGAAATACGCTAGATTCAATCCTTATAATTCTATGTTCAAATATACCATAATCCTTATGGCTTTGGTGATGACATCTTGTGATGCCAGTACGAATCAAAAGACATCAACCACTCCTAAAATCTCTATTCCTACCCCATCTGGTGACATTCAAGTCAATCAATATGTAAGGCCTCTAGAAAATGCGCCCATCACCGCCGCAGACCAGATTACCAGCTGGGTTGGACAGTTGCGAGGTAAACGTGTCGCTGTCGTCGGCAACCAGACCAGTGTCGTTAACTCGCTAAGTATGGAACAGCGCAGGACTTGGGATCAGGCAGAAAAGGTCAGGTATGTACATTTGGTGGACACGCTGGTATCCCTGGGTGTAAACGTAAAAAAAGTCTTTGCTCCAGAACATGGATTTAGAGGCGAGGCAGATGCCGGAGCGGCAATAGCGGATGGTGTGGATAAACGTAGCGGACTACCCATCATATCCCTATATGGTGATAATAAGAAACCTACTAAAGCCCAGCTGGCAGATGTCGACGTGATCCTATTTGACATTCAAGATGTGGGTGCGCGGTTCTACACCTATATTTCTACCCTTCACTACGTCATGGAGGCCGCAGCTGATAGTAAGAAAACGGTAATTATCCTCGATCGACCCAACCCTAATGGACATTATATCGACGGCCCTATCCTAGATTCCCAGCACTAAAGCTTTGTGGGAATGCATCCAGTGCCCGTAGTCCATGGAATGACTATAGGAGAATATGCGCTAATGATCAATGGGCAGAAATGGCTGCCTTATGGAAAGCAAGCGACAATCAAGGTGATTAAAAATAAAAATTATACCCATGCAACGCCCTATGTGCTGCCTATCGCGCCCTCACCCAACCTTCCAAATGCACAGGCGATCAATCTTTATCCCAGTCTATGTTTCTTTGAGGGAACCGATGTGAGTGTAGGCCGAGGAACGAGCATGCAATTTCAAGTTTACGGATCGCCATCGCTAGCAAAATACAGGGATTTCTCCTTTACGCCTACGCCCAATCCTGGTGCTAAGCGGCCACCTTTTAATGGCAAGAGATGCTTCGGTGTGGATCTACGGGAATATCCCAGACTTGACAAGTTGCAATTGGATTTTGTGGTGGACGCTTTCGCGAAAGCGCCTTATAAAGAAAGTTTCTTCAATTCTTTTTTCACAAATCTCGCCGGGACGGAAGCATTGCAGGCCCAAATCGAAAAAGGCATGAGCGCCGCAGACATTGCCAAAACATGGGAAAAAGGATTGAAGGAATATGATCTGATGAGGCAGGCTTATCTGTTGTACGAGTAGTTACTCATTCAACATCTTCCACAATCTATCCTTCAAGGGCTGCAGATTCAATTGGTTGATGGAAGAGATAAACATGTAGGGCGCACCGTCAAATGCTCCTTCATTATCCAAATGTTCCTTCAATTCTCCCATCAACTCATCATCCAGCATGTCGGATTTTGATATGGCGACAAATCGTTCCTTATCCAGCATTTCAGGGTTGTATTTACGCAACTCGTTGAGCAGTATCTGGTATTCAGCCGCAATATCCTTAGCATCTGCGGGAACCATGAATAACAAGGTGGAATTGCGCTCGATGTGACGCAAGAAACGGTGTCCAATACCTTTTCCTTCTGCCGCACCCTCGATGATTCCAGGAATATCTGCAATCACGAACGATTGGAAATCACGGTATTCGACGATACCTAGGTTCGGTTTTAGCGTGGTGAATTCGTAGTTGGCAATCTTCGGCTTCGCCGCTGTCAAGACTGAAAGCAAGGTTGATTTACCAGCATTGGGAAAACCTACCAGACCAACGTCTGCTAGAATCTTCAATTCAAAGGTAACTTCTAGGGCAGTACCTTCAGTTCCTGGCTGTGCATAGCGAGGTGTTTGTCTAGTCGAACTGCGGAAATGCCAGTTTCCCTTGCCACCCATACCGCCTTCTGCAATGATGAACTCGGCACCATCTTCAAGGACTTCATGGATAATTTGGTTAGTTTCAGTATCACGTATGACCGTTCCCAGTGGTAAGTCTACATAAATATCCTCGCCATCTTCACCGGTTCGGTTCTGCTTTGCACCGTTACCACCCTGTGCAGACTTAAAATGCCGCTGGTATTTGAAGTGGTACAAGGTCCACAAGTTCTTACTCCCACGTATAATAATGTGGCCACCACGGCCGCCATCACCACCATCTGGACCGCCCTTGTCAATATATTTTTCCCGGTGTAGGTGTGTACTACCCTTACCGCCACGCCCAGATTCCAGATGAACCTTAGTATAGTCTACAAAATTTCCTTCAGTCATAACCTATTGCCTATTGCCTATTGCCTATTGCCTATTGCCTATTGCCTATTGAAAAATTAAAATTCCAGCCTCACAAAAAAATTATGAATCATATTTTTTTGAACTTTAAACTTCAAACCTTGAACCACTACAGCTTATCAAACTCTACACTCAAACGCTCGGTAATTTCATCTACTGTTCCTACACCGTCAACACCGTAATATTTGTCTTGCT
>JBBSPH010000093.1:0-8262 GCA_038258985.1 Flavobacteriales bacterium | reverse complement strand
ATCGATTTCTGGTCGTTCATTTAGTGGTATTTCGCTTTCGCGAAAGCGGAATTCGTCAACATTTGCGTACAAAGCAAAGAAACTGTAGGTATTATAAAGGGTGCCAAAAAACTTGCGCTGCACCTCCGTAATGCCGTCCACATCAAACTTGAGGTTGTCCCAAGGGTTGGCATTACTTACCATATACCAGCGCGTTGCGTCAGCCCCATATTTACCGAGTGTCTCAAAGGGATCTGCAGCGTTGCCTAGACGTTTGGACATTTTTTGTCCGTTTTTGTCGAGTACCAGACCGTTTGAAACTACATTTTTATAGGCCACATCATCGCTGATCATCGTGGCGATAGCGTGCAGTGTGTAAAACCAGCCTCTGGTTTGATCAACACCTTCAGCAATGAAATCTGCTTTTCTTAGTTGATTTTCTACCTGTTCTTTATTCTCAAAAGGATAGTGCCACTGCGAGTAAGGCATGGAACCAGAATCAAACCAAACATCGATCAAATCTGCTTCGCGAGTCAATTTCTCACCATTTTTGCCGACTAGATAAATCGCATCGACTACATTTTTATGTAGATCGACCAGATCATAATTGGATTCGCTCATGTCGCCAGATTTGAATCCAGCAAACGGATTCTCCGTCATGAAACCAGCGGCCATCGACTTCTCAATTTCGGTCATCAATTCTTCTATGGAACCTATGAACTTCTCATCTGTTCCAGTCTCGTTTCTCCAGATAGGCAATGGAATTCCCCAGAATCTAGATCTTGATAAGTTCCAGTCATTAGCATTGGCAAGCCAATTCCCAAAACGTCCTTCTCCAGTAGATTTTGGTTTCCAGTTGATGGACTTGTTGAGTTCATGCATGCGATCCTTAAACTCGGTCACCTTTATAAACCAACTATCTAACGGATAATACAATACAGGCTTGTCCGTCCTCCAACAATGCGGATAACTGTGCACGTATTTCTCGACCTTAAAGGCGCGATTGTCTTCTTTTAATTTAATGGCAATGTCCACATCTACAGAGCGCTCTGGAGCTTCTCCTTCTGCGAAATATTCATTCTTCACATATTTCCCACCTATGAATGGCAACTCATCACGGAATTTTCCTTGAAGCGTCACCAGCGGTACTGGATTTTTATATTCATCGAGCACTAACAACGGCGGTATCGGCGGGTTTGCTTGTTTGGAAACTAGCGCATCATCTGCACCAAAAGTTGGTGCCGTGTGTACAATTCCAGTTCCGTCCTCAGTAGTTACAAAATCTCCTAATATTACGCGGAACGCGTCTTGCGCATTTTCATAAGGTTGCGCATAAGTCAACAGTTGCTCATAAACCACATTTACCAGATCAGTTCCCTTGCAGCTTCCTAGAATTCTGTATGGTATTTTCTTGTCAGAAAGTTGGTAAGCTTGTTTCGCTTTCGCGAAACCTGCCTGTCGTGCCTCGGCAGACAGGGCGGTATCATCTGGATAATTCTGATATTTCTTCCCGAATTGGTAACTAACGAGCTTCTCTGCAAGAATCACTTGCATAGGCTCACCCGTATATTGATTGAAAGTCTCCACAAGAACGTATTCGATCTTAGGTCCAACGGTAAGCGCCACATTAGAAGGCAACGTCCATGGCGTTGTCGTCCAGGCTAGGAAAAACACCTCGCCGCTGGCAGCAAATGGTAATTTTGAAGGGTCAACCACCTTGAATTGGGCAGTAACTGTAGTATCAGTAACATCTTGATAAGTTCCTGGTTGGTTCAACTCGTGCGAGCTCAAACCTGTCCCTGCAGCTGGTGAATACGGCTGGATCGTATAACCTTTGTAGATCAAATCCTTTGAATAGATTTCTTTCAACAACCACCATACAGACTCCATGTATTTGGATTTGTAGGTGATGTATGGATCTTCCATATCTACCCAATAACCCATATCATCTGTCAATTTACTCCAGATGTCAGTGTACTTGAGGACGGCTTTTTTACACTCCTCATTGTATTCTTCAACGCTGATTTTTGTACCTATATCTTCTTTGGTAATTCCCAACGCTTTCTCAACACCTAACTCTACAGGTAAACCATGAGTATCCCAGCCCGCCTTACGGTTGACTTGATATCCTTGCTGAGTTTTGAATCGGCAGAAAAGATCTTTTATGGTACGTCCCATCACATGGTGAATACCGGGCAGGCCGTTAGCAGATGGTGGTCCTTCAAAGAAAATAAAAGGATCATTTCCTTCACGAGTCGTCATCGACTTATTGAAAATGTCATTTTCCTTCCAAAAAGCCTTGATGCGTTCATCAACTTCTGGTAGGTTCAACCCTTTGTATTCCTTGAATTTAGTAATCATTTTACCACTGTTTTAAAGCTGGCAAAAGTAAAGAAAAAAGGTCTGGATTCATTCCGAAAGGGTAGACTTAAGTCTACCCTTTCGGAATAGGTCACATATGAAATTCTAATCTTAGCTTTTAGATATAAGATGTATATTTGGTATATAAAGCTCGCAAGATGAAAAAAAACATAGATATAGATGATAGGATTTTGTTCAAACTGAAAATATTATCTGCTTTTGAAAATTTGAGTGTAAAGGCTCTAATGGAAAAAGCGATATCTGACTATGTAGAAAAAAAAGAGAAGGAAAAGTTCGATCATTTAACCCAAGAACAAAAAGAAGATGCTGGATTGCTGGCTCTTATGATGGAATCTGACAGCGATGATCTAGCGACTGAGGAAGAGGTAATGGAGATACTTAGGAGCTAATGAAGGTGGTATACTACAGATTATTCGTCAAGGATATTAGTAAAATCAAGCAGCAAAGGCTCAAGAAACAAGTTGAGAATACTATTTTGAGCATTAAAAAGGAAGCAAACCTCGATCAAATACCGAATTTGATCAAGATGAAGAATCACGACACAGCTTACCGAATGAGAATAGGAAAATACCGTATGGGATTTTTCTATGAAGATGGTGTTATTAACATCGCTCGCTTCGTAAAACGGGAAGATATTTATGATGTTTTTCCATAGCCTTCCTAAGGGCAGACTTAAGTCTGCCCTTAGGAAAAGCAGAATGTCTATCTTTCTTAAATGTCACGAAACAATTTACAGCTCTATTACCATCTAGTTTTCGTTACAAAATATCGGGAACCTATGATCCACCTAAGCTTTGAAAGTAAGCTTCATGTATTTTTATGGAACAAGGTAAAAGAACTGAAAGAGGAACCGCTAATGATCAACGGTATGCCAGATCATCTCCACATATTACTCAAAATGTCATCCACTCAAAATGTTGCTAAACTTGTCAAAGACCTAAAAGGTTCTAGCTCACGGTTTATGAATGATCTGTTGAAACAAGATTTTGAATGGTCAAGAGGTTATGGCGCTTTTACGGTCAGTAAAAAAGATATGGATATGATTGCCAACTACATCAAAAATCAAAAAGAGCATCATAACAAAGGGACAGTCGATGAAGAGTTAGATGACTTTTCCAAAGGGCAGACTTAAGTCTGCCCTTTGGAAAGGAAAACACCTATTCCCACTGCAACTGCATCCGCTTAATTCGATCCGCCAGCTTCTCACTACTTAACTTTTCGCGTAAGCGATCTGTAATGATAGGAAATGAAAAAGGCGTCGGTTTCTCACAAGCTTTCCAGACGATTTCTTGAGTTTGGATTCTATCTAGAGCATCAAACAATCGATACTCTTCAATCGCTTGTTCAAAAGTCTCCGTGTAGGCTTGTCTAAACAATAAATTCTCTGGCTCGTTGTCCCGAAAAACCTCAAATAATAACTGACTGCTGTTTTGAAGGTGTTTGGTCTTGATCAATTTGTTGGGATAGCCCGTAAATACCAACCCAGAAATCACCGCAATATCCCGGAATTTCCTGCGCGCCATTTCGGTGGCATTCATGCTGGATTGCAGGTCTTGCGATAGCATTTCTGGGGTTAGCAGATTGTTGTCTAACACTTCCTGCATATCAAACTCTTGATCACTCAAGATTTCAAATCCGTAATCGTTGAAGGCTAGCGAGAATGTAATGGGTTTCAATAAACTTATGCGGTAGGCAATCACGCCAGCCATGGCCTCATGAACAAATCGACCTTCAAACGGATAAAAAACGGCATGGTAACCTTCGCGAGTTTTAAAGGTTTCAATTAGGAATTGGTGGCGTTGAGGTACAATGCTCTCTCGTTGCTGGCGGATGATAATTTCACGCAATGCGCGCACTTCGGGCGTGTGTTTTTTTCCTGTTTGGAAATTTGACATTTCCTCGCGCAGCAATTCTCCCAGTTGTGCGCTCAACGGCAATTTGCTGCCTTGCCAGTTGGAAACTCGGGCGCGTTTCTTGGAAGACTTACGCACCTGTGCGACCATACCTTTTAACCGCACAAATTCCAACGTTCTACCGCCCAGTACAAACACATCGCCGCGCGTCAATTTGCTGATAAAATATTCCTCAATGGAGCCTATATACCCACCACTCACAAACTTTACACTTATGGTTGTAGCTGTAACAATCGTTCCCATTTGTAGGCGATGACGCATTGCAATCTTACGATCTGTAATGATATATTTCCCATCTTCCTCCACCGTGACTCGCTTGTATTCATCATATGACTGGAGCGATGAACTCCCATGAACGATCAGCCGCAGGCACCAGTCCCATTCATCGTCTGTAATGCTGGAATAGCAAAAGGTATTTTTAATCTCAGGATAAATTTCTGCGGGATAGAATCCGCCAGAAACGGCGAGTGTGCACAAATACTGAATCAGCACGTCAAAGCATAAAATGTAGGGCAATCGATCTTCTACAGCCTGAGTGGAAACTGCTTTTTGCAGCGCTGCTGCTTCGATTAATTCGAGTGCATGCGTTGGTAAAAAATGTATCACACTCGTCTCGCCAGGCCTATGGCCAGAACGACCAGCACGTTGCAAGAATCTCGCAACACCTTTTGGGCCACCTACTTGGATAATCGTTTCAACAGGCGCAAAATCAACGCCTAGATCCAGCGATGACGTACACACACAAGCACGCAAACTCTCATTCCTGATCGCATTCTCTACCCAAATGCGCGTTTCTTTATTAATCGATCCATGATGCATCGCGACCTCGCCCGCGAGTTCTGGAAAATTCGTCATTAGCCCCTGAAACCAAAGCTCGCATTGCGCTCTAGTATTTGTGAAGATCAAAGTTGATTTGCTGGAGTTGATGATTTCCACAACTTCTTTCATCAGGTGCAATCCCAGATGACCACGCCACGGGAACTTATCCATCGATGCTGGAATAATCGACTTCACCTCAATATCTTTTTTCAGATTTGCTTTGATGAGCACGCTTTCGCGAAAGCGAGTTTCATCAACGCCCAATAACACTTGCCGAGCTTGTTCTAAGTTTCCAATAGTTGCGCTAATTCCCCAAACCCGAAGTTCTTTACTCAAGCCTAACAATCGGGAAATTCCCAATTCCATTTGCACGCCGCGTTTGGTTCCTAGCAGCTCGTGCCACTCGTCAATAACGATCGCATTCAAGTTGCCAAAAAACTTTTGATGATCCTTTGATCCTAACAATAGATGCAAACTTTCTGGAGTCGTGATGAGCAAATCTGGCATGTTTTTCATCTGTGCCGCACGCTCCTTAGTAGGAGTATCTCCAGATCTGATCCCAACCGTAAATGGTAAACCGATGCCGTCCACAAACCGCTGCGAGGTCTGCTCGATCTCATTAGAAAGGGAACGCAATGGCGTGATCCAGATTGCTTTCAAACCTTTTTTGGGCTTTTTTTTGTAATCGGGATTGTTCTTGACATAATTGAGGACAATCGCTACCCAAAGTGCATAGGTTTTCCCACTACCAGTAGGCGCGTTGAGCAATCCATGCTTTCCTGCCATAAATGCTTCCCACGTCTTTTTCTGAAACGGAAAAGCCGTCCAGCCTTGCTGCTGGAAGAAATCCTCGGCGATATGGAAGAGTTCTTTTTTATTCAATGGGTTTTAATTCAGAGTTCAGAATGTTAAATTCTGAACTTTAGGGTAAAGTCATCCCGCATTTGTTGCGGGATCGGTTGGTCGTTTACTTCAAATGTATTTTAGAACTTGTTCCCAACATCAGAACACTTTCAACCTATCCGTCTTCCGACCTGCTGTCGCAGCTTCGGAATCCACCTTTCCTTTTCTAAGGAAAGGAGTTTTTGTGTTGAGTCGTTCCGCATTCATTGCGGGCTCAGCCAGATATTTAATTCAAATTCTTTACAAAAAATCACCATCTGTAGGAATCAACGCCTTTAAATCATCTAATGTGTTTGCCTCTTCAATAGGTTTGTCGGTTCTCCACCTCACAATCCTAGGAAATCTTGTGGCAACGCCAGATTTGTGTCTTTTACTCGGTGCGATGCCTTCAAAAGCTATTTCAAAAACGTGGTGCGGCGTTACAGATCTGACTGGCCCAAAACGTTCCAAGGTGTTTTTTTTAATCCATGCATCGACTTTTCTGAATTCTGCATCGGTTAGTCCAGAGTACGCTTTAGCGAAAGTGACCAATTCGCCATCTTGCCATAACCCGAAGGTATAGTCGGTAAATAGATTAGCTCGGCGACCATGTCCGCGCATTGCGTAGGTCAGAACAGCATCAACTGAGAATGGATCTACTTTCCATTTCCACCAGTCGCCTTTCTTGCGACCTACAAGATATGGACTGTCCTTTCTTTTGAGCATCAATCCTTCAGATCTGCGTTCTTCGGCACGATTGCGTTCTTTGGCAACTTCTTTCCAAGAGTCGAAGTGCATGGTTTCTGAGAGCATCAACGGAATAGGTTCGTTCAAAACCATATCTCGACTGTCGCTCGATACTGGTTTTGAAAGCGAACTCGAATCTGAACTCGCCGGAGAGTTCTCGACTACGCTCGAACCAGCATGAACATTCGAAATATTCGCATTTATGTTTGTTTTGTCATCCTGAACTTTCGTTGCACTGAGCTTGTCGAAGTGTTTCAGGATCTGCTCGTCGCTATCAGAATGATTATAGGGAACTCCATTCTTGACAGCTTCCACCAATTTCTCTAATATCTTCCTGCGTTCCACAAAAGCCATTTCTCTGATATCCTTTCCTTCCCATTCCAGCAAATCATACGCTACCACAACCACGGGAACATCGTCCAATAATTTTTTACCTACTGTTTTACGTCCTATCCTGGTTTGTAGATCGTTGAAATTCATGATCTCGCCATCTTTGTAGGGTAAGATTTCGCCGTCGATGACGGTTCCGTTTGGAATCACGTCGAGGAATTTTTGAAATTCTGGGTATTTATCGGTGACCAATTCTTCGCCGCGTGACCAGACAAAAAGTTCGCCTGCGCGGATGATTGTTTGAGATCTTATGCCGTCCCATTTATGCTCTGCACTCCAGTTGTTGACATCGCCTAGATCAGCAATGTCACTTTCCACCGCATAAGCCAGATAAAACGGATATGGTTTACCGCGCATGGCGACTTCATTATCCTCAAAAACTAATTCCTGAAACGTAGTGTTCTCGCCTGTCCAGCTTCCCATCAATTTATGCGCAAGAATATCTTTATCGATGCCAGTACTGTCGGCAAGTGCGCGTGTCATTAGCTTTTGAGAAACACCAATTCTGAAACCACCCGTCATGACCTTGTTGAATACAAAGCGCTCGTAGTAATTGAGCTTTAGCCAGTTTTCTTGTAGGTAAGCTTTCTTTTCTGAATCTGTTTTTTTGCGTAAGGCAACCAGCTCATGGATGATTTGCGATAAGGATTTATCAGAAGGTTCGCTGGTGGTTGGTAGGATCAAGGCAATTGTTTCTGCTAGGTCGCCAACAATATGATAGGATTCTTCAAATAACCACATGGGAACTCCGCTGATATCGGTCGCCCATTCTCGCATTAATGTGGTGTTGACGGGACGTTTAGGACGTCTATGAGATAGAATGGCAATAGTCCACAACTTATCTTCTTCTGGTGCGGTGTTGAAGTACTCTGTAAGTGCGGCAACTTTTAAAGTGGTTTTATTGGTGCCGTCGATGGTTCGTATGAGTTCTGCAAATTGTTTCATTGGGAAGCAGAATTTAGATCTGAACTCGCGGCGGAGTTCTCGACTTTGTTTACATTGAGCGCAGTCGAAATGCTCAGACCTGCATGAGCATTTGAAATAGTGGAACTGTTCCCGACTGTTCCCTCGACAGGCTCAGGATGACTGCTCGAACTTACATTTTCTTTTGAATTTGATGAACTAGTATCTACAGTTGCAAGATTCTGAT
>JBBSPH010000092.1:0-8381 GCA_038258985.1 Flavobacteriales bacterium | reverse complement strand
CAAGGATCTAAAAACTGATATCAATCTCCAAAAAGAAATGGGCGGTTTGAGCGGCGCGCCCTTAACAAACCGAGCCACCGAAGTCATTTCATTCCTTCACCAAAAAAGTAACGGCGCATTCACAATCATAGGTGTTGGAGGAATCATGACTGCACAAGATGCGATCGATAAATTAAAAGCAGGTGCAAGTCTGATTCAACTCTACACAGGATTTGTGTATGAAGGTCCAGCGCTGGTTCGCGATATCAATCGGGAAATTATTAAGCAAGGATTGTGATTTTACTCTTGTCTTGTCGCACTTGATGCGGCATCGGCTAGAAACTAGTTCAATATCTATTCGGGAGTTCCCACCAATTTATACACTATGGTATATATTAACAATCCTGAATCGAAAGACAATGCTTGAATCTTACATAGCTTTCTCATTAGCAGCATTTATCCTAGCGTTATCGCCAGGCCCAGACAACATTTTTGTTCTCACGCAATCTGTAGCCAGAGGCGCTAAGTATGGTATCGCTGTAGCCAGCGGTTTAATTACAGGTTGCATTTTTCATACTTCAATTGTAGCGCTTGGATTTGCAGTCATCTTAAGAGATAACGAATGGTTGCTATTACTCATAAAAATTTTTGGAGCGATTTATTTATTATTTCTTGCCTACAAAGTTTATCAATCGGATGAAGCTATACATCTAGAAAATAACAAAGCTTCCACACAAAGCTGGTGGAAATTGTATCGGGTAGGCATCACCATGAATTTATTAAACCCAAAAGTCACTTTGTTCTTCCTTGCCTTATTGCCTCAATTTGTAGTTCCTGACGCTATGGAAGAATGGATACAGATCTATATTCTAGGCGGAATCTTTATGCTGGTCTCGCTCATAACCTTTTATCTAGTGGCTTTTTTAGGTGGCAGCGTGGCACGATTTATAAGATCTTCCAGCTGGTTTGGCCCAGCGATGAAGTGGACACAGATTGTAGTTTTTGTAGGTATTGCGATGGCGATATTTGTGTGGTAATTGAAAATGCTAAATAAGTTTTATATTTATGATCTATAAACATAAATCTCATGGCAACATTCACATCCTCACTTCCTGACGATCTCCTAAAACAACTGGCAAAGGTTGCTAAGGAAATGAAACTTCCTAAAAACAAGCTGATTGAAAAGGCTTTAAGTATATATTTGGAACAACTTGATCGAGCTGCTTACATCAAATCTTACAAGCGAGCAGGAAAAGATCCAGATATGATTGCCATGGCAGAAGAAGGAATGGCAGACTATTTCCAGCAATTAGAAGATCTGGACAATGAAACAGAATGATATTTATGAGGCGTACTTAGATCCTGTTGTCGGAAGTGAACAAGGCGGTAGACGTCCAGTCGTGATTGTTTCTGGCAATGTGATTAATAGTAATGCCGCAAATATTTTAACATGCCCATTGACCAGCAGCCTGAAATATTACGAGGGAAATCCAATCATTGAGCCATCTAAAATTAACGGACTCACCAAAACTTCAGAAATTATGGTTTTTCAAGTACGAAGTATTTCCAAGGATCGGTTAAAAATGAAGATTGGTAAGATTAAGACATCTGAAATGGAGCAAATTAAAGAAACATTGAGGAAGTTGATGCATTATTAAATACTTAAAGCAATAATAGTATAGCAGTCTATAGAGCTAAACTACGATGATAATAATCGGCCTCAAACTTCAACAATTTGACATCGGAATTCAATACTTGAGTCAAATCTTTCCAGCTAAATTGATTACCTCTATGATCCATCATTGCTTGTGTTAAAACTAATTTATAGTAATAATGCACGGTAATAAATAAAGCAGACATGCTATCTAAAACATTTTTTAGATTCGCATCCTGATAATGCTTATTTCTTTCATGTTCAACTTGGTTGCGCATTTTCCACCAATTTGGGGATCTTTCAGCAGTCCATTTTTCAAGAGGTTTGATTGAGTTGAAATTTGATCCAATTATGACAGACTCACAAAATATGTTTGGTAAATCTTTAATTAGTTCGTTATAATATTTATTGATATTATCCGCTTTTGAATTGCCAGATAATTTCTTGCAAATGTGTCTGAGAATAACATCTATTTCAGAACAGCTTGACAACAGTAACCTTGTTAATTCAATTGAATAAGTGTTGAGATTATCCTCAGAAAAATCTACATATCTGGATAATAATTTAAGATCAGATTCTAAAGCGCAGAAATAATCCCAATATTTCATTGACAAATCTTCTTCCGTCAAATTCTGGATGATCATAGATTCTTAAATTAAATTTTGACGGCTTCCACCCCAGCAAACTCCTTCCCAAAATTAATCGCCGTCTCAATCAATGCAAGATGTGAATAAGCCTGTGGGAAATTCCCCAATAATCGCTTCGTTTTAAAATCAATATCCTCGCTAAACAATCCCAAGTGGTTGCTATAAGAAAGCAACTGATCAAAATAGGCACGTGCTTTTTCCGTTTCACCTATTTTATGCAAGCTGTCAATCAGCCAGAACGTACAGATCGTAAATGACGAACGAGGCTCGCCAAAATCGTCATTATTCTTATAGCGATACATCAATCCATCAGTACACAATTCCTTTTCGGTGGCTTGTACCGTGCTGATAAATCGCGGATCAGTAGCTTCAACAAAGCCATATTGCTGCATCAATAGCGTAGAGGCATCTAGATCTTTGGAGCCGTAGGATTGTGTGTAGGCTTGAACTTCTTCATTCCAACCTTTGGTATAGATGTTATTGTGGATCTCGCTGCGCAAGGATTTCCATTCTTCCAGATATTTCTCGCGACCCAGAATCTCGCTGATCTTGATCGCACGATCCATCGCTACCCAACATAGTAATTTAGAGAATACAAAGTGACGATCTTCAGTTCGCAGTTCCCAGATGCCTTTGTCTGGTTTCTGCCAGTTTTGATTCACGATGGATGTAATACTCTTGATAATAGTCCATAATTCCTCACTATTCTCCAGACTGGTTTCAAATTGGTGGAACTGCTGATAGATCACTTCCATCAGGATGCCGTAAATATCATTTTGCTTTTGAATGTAAGCCGCATTTCCAATCCTCACGGGACTGGAGTTTTTATACCCTGATAAATGCTCGAGGAACTCTTCAGTCAAATCTTTCTCGCCATTGATACCATACATGATCTGGATCTTCTCATCTTTTTCTGGAATGGTATTCACAATAAATTGTAAGAATCGTTTCGCCGATTTCATATGACCTAAACTTGTGATCACACGTATAACCATTGATGAATCTCGTATCCAGCAGAAACGGTAATCCCAATTTCTAACCTCACCGATAGTCTCAGGTAAACTAGTAGTCGCAGCGGCTAGAACAGCACCCGTTTTTTCATAAGTCAACGCCTTTAAGGTCAGGGCGCTGCGCACGATTTCTTCTTGATATAAAGGATAGCGTGTCGTGCGCTCGCTCCAATTCATCCAATACGTTTTGGTACGCTGGAATTTCAAATAGGAGCGATCCAGTGTTTGCGTTGTCAGTTTCTCATGATAAGACAGTATCACAAACGCATTGATTTCTAGCGTTACCGTTTTATGTTCGAGAATGTCGCTGTAATTAATATCGCTGTATAGAAATATAGATTCATATTCGCCTTCGGTAGTATTGCTGTGTATGTATTCGCCCTCGTTTTTGGAATGCGTTTTACAAATTGCATATTTTAATTTAGGATCATAATTGATTTTAAATTGAGGTTTTCCCTTGATCAACCTAATAAACCGCACAATATCTGGCGGTGAGTAAAAACTACCGTCCTGTTGTTGGTAGCGCGGCATAAAGTCAATGACTTGAAATGCATTGTCGCCATTGTCAAATGTGGTACTCAATATATTGGTCTGCCATAAATATTCCTGATGCACGGCATAATCAGAGGCTACATCAAAGGAAAGGCTGCCGCCTTTATCGTCATCCAGAATCTTTGCAAAAACAGAAGCGCTATCAAAAATGGGAAGACAGCACCAATCAATCGATCCGCGTTCAGATACCAGCGCGGCGCTTCTACAATTCCCAATAATTCCGTAATTCAAATTCTCCATAACTAATTTCTTAACGCTAAATACCTGTTTTCCATTCTCAATTCCCGAAATTTAGGGAATAAACCTCCAATCACGTAAAATCACTCCAGTTTATGAGTAAAACTATCATTGTTTCTAATCGGCTTCCCTTACAACTCTCAATTGATAAAGGCAGCGTGAGGTCAGAACCTAGCGTTGGCGGTCTAGCTACAGGACTCAAGTCGGTGCATCGCGACAGCAATGGTTTGTGGATAGGCTGGACGGGTTTGACTGCCGAGGAGACGCCAGCCGAGCTAAAATCTGAGATCAACAAAGCTGTTGCAGACCAACAATGTGCCGCCGTGGAACTCACACAAGAGGACATGGATGGATTTTATTATGGTTTTAGCAACCGCACCATCTGGCCGCTCTTCCACTATTTTATGGAATACGCAGAATTTGACAACAATTATTGGGAAATCTATAAAAGCGTCAATCAGAAATTTGCACAGGTCGTTCTGGAGAATATCGCCGATGGCGATACCGTTTGGGTGCACGATTATCAGTTGATGTTGCTGCCACAAATGATCAAAAAAGAGCGGCCAGATGTTTCTATTGGATTTTTCCTGCACATACCGTTTCCATCCTATGAGGTGTTCAGGACACTACCATGGCGTGATGAGATTCTCAAAGGCCTATTGGGTTCTGATTTACTCGGCTTCCACACTTATGATTATGAGCGCCATTTCTTGAGTTCCGTTAGCAGGATTTTGGGGCATGAGGTCAGCTTCAACGAGATCATGTTTAAGGATCGGTTGATCAAGGTGGACTCGTTCCCTATGGGCATTGATTATGAGAAGTTTTCCGCTTTCGCGAAAGCGAACTCCCAGCAAACAGATAAAACGCAAAGCGAGCTGCAACGTAGATTAGACTTGCATGCAACGGCCACGCCAGATGCCAAAATGATCTTATCGATCGATCGTTTGGACTACACCAAAGGAATCGCAAATAGGCTGCGAGCTTTTGAACATTTCCTAGAGAAATATCCCGATTATACAGAGAAAGTACGATTGGTCATGCTCGCCGTTCCCAGTCGTTCCAACGTACCGCAATACCAGGTTTTGAAAAAGGAAATTGACGAGTTGGTAGGTCGCATCAATGGCCAATTCTCCACAGTAAGCTGGACGCCTATCTGGTATTTTTACCGTTCCATGCCTTTTGAGAACTTGATCGACTTGTATACATCATGCGATGTCGCATTGATAACGCCCATACGCGACGGAATGAACCTTGTCGCCAAAGAATATGTCGCCACAAGAAGCGATAAAACAGGAGTGTTGATCTTGTCTGAAATGGCTGGCGCCGCCAAAGAAATGAATGAGGCGCTACTCATCAATCCAAACAATATAGAGCTCATCGCAGACACTATAAAAGAAGCGCTAGAAATGCCTGTGGAAGAGCAAAAGAAACGCAACAAGTTCATGCAAAGCCGCCTAAAACGCTATAATGTTGAGAAGTGGGCAAACAGTTTTATGAGCAAACTCGACGCCGTTAAAGACAACGCAATGGTCGTCAAGGCAAAACATCTTAATGAAAAACGCCTAGAAGAAATACTAAACAACTTCAAAAAAGCTAAAAAACGTATTTTCTTCCTTGATTATGATGGAACTCTAAGAGGCTTCGTCAACAATCCACAAGATGCAAAACCAGATGACGAATTGCTTCAGTTGATTACCAAGCTACAGGAAAATGAGGATAATGAGGTCGTCATTATTAGCGGTCGGGATTCGGTTACCTTGGGAGAATGGTTCAGGGAAGTTCCTGTAACCTTGATTTCAGAACATGGCGTTTTGAAGAGGACCGTTGGCAACGATTGGGAATTGACAGAGACGATGAATAATGATTGGTTCCCAGCCATCGAACCCGTTTTGCAGACTTATGTGGATCGCACTGCAGGAACATTTATAGAGAAAAAGAATTATTCACTCGCCTGGCATTATCGCAAGGCAGATCCACAGTTGGGAACACAACGGGCAAATGAACTTTCCAACGTTATTAAAGAATTGACCAGCAACCACGGTTTGAGTGTACTATCTGGAAATAAAGTTTTGGAAATCAAGAGCAGCAACGTCCATAAAGGAAAAGCTGCAAACAATCATATTTTGAATAAAAATTACGATTTCATTTTTTGCATAGGAGATGACTGGACAGATGAATTTATGTTCCAAGACCTACCAGAGGAGTCGATAACCGTTAAAGTAGGCGTTGCAAATACGGCAGCGCGGTACTACGTGGATGACACTGATCATGTAAGAACACTTTTGAATTCTTTTTTACAGTAATTCTGCTAGTTTGAACCTTGTTTTATTTATTGCGATGAGTAGCAATTCCGCTTTCGCGAAAGCGGACATAAAAAAATCCACTACGCAATGGAAGGTACTGGATTTTTAAAATAACATATTTCCAAATTATGCTGGTTGTGGCAGACTGCGAGTCAACCAGCCGCTTTTTCCAGCTGTCGCAATGGCATAAGGTGTTATCCAAAACAAGCCAAAAGTATATAGAACACTGTAGGAATATGCCCAGAATGAACTGGAAATCTTATGTCTTTTGGCATAAAAAACGGTTGGAAATGTAGAGAATAATAAGATCGTACAGAGCGTCGCGCTCAATACCAATAATGGGTGCCAGGCCAATAATAAAAACATGAACAGCATCGCGGGATAACTCATTAAAATAGTCAGGGATTGTTTTAAGAACAATAAACGTGTACCCGTTTTGTTGCCTTCCTTGAAATTGGTAAAGACATATTTTGACATTTCAATATTCTCCCGCACGTTACTACGCCCCCAGCGGATGAACATTTTATACAGCCCTTCATAAGTCTCGGGAACATTGGTATACGCATAAGAATTGCGCTGGAAAAGTACTTTCTTACCCTGTGCAAGTATCATGTTTGTCAATGCGCGGTCCTCGCCTATATCACTTGGATTCCCCATAAAGCGCTGGTTGATCCATTGGTCAAGACAATTAAATACGGATTCCCGCTTGTAAGCGGCTAGCGCACCAGGGGTACACAGAACGCTATTCAAGGTACTTTCTGCAGATCTCACAAACTCAAAGCTCAAGGCGAAACTAACGTCAAGCATTTTGGGCAGCAATGCTTTTTTATTATTAAGCACACGTATGTTTCCAGCAACTGCTCCACAATTTTCAGCAACTATAAAAGGACTTACCAGATTACGTAAGGTGTCACTATCAACAATAGAATCACTATCAACAGTCACAAAGATCTCACCAGTACCTTCTTTGAAACCACGGTAGAGCGCGTGGCGCTTACCCATGTTTTTCGGCTGCTGTGAGATCAGTACACGGTCGCCTAATTCTTTTTTTGCTTGTTGCATCCAGAACCAGGTATCGTCCTTGCTGCCATCATCAATGGATAATAACTGAACCTTCTCAATTGGGTAATCGCTATCTGCCAGACTTACCAGAGTTGCATACACCTGTTTTCCCTCGTTGTAGGCAGGTACAATAACTGTAATTGTGGGTAATTCACTATCAGTAACTGATGGGATGGACCTATATTTTAAGTATCTGTAAACTATGAACGCAAAATAACAGGTATTCAATACGAGCAATCCTAACCCAACCCAAAACATGGCGTTACCCACGGGAGTTGCTATCTGTTCAAGGTGCATGTCGTGAAATTCTTCCTGCCATAATAAAAACAAGAAAGCAGCCATTAGAAGCAAAATGGCTGTAGACAACATAACTAAAGAGGCACGTTGGTTATTTCTAACCTTATTTGATAAACGATGATATAAGTTGAACCTTACGTCTTTCGATATAGGATTCTTAAAATTCTGATGTGACATAATTTGGTACTTTTTAGGGAACAGCAAATTAACGTCGGATTTCCAGCTGTGGTGTCATAGGTTAAGAGAGTTTAACAAAATAAGAACTTGTTTAACCTTGCATTAAGGGAGAACAGAGTGCAATTAACTGGTGAATATTTTATTACCTACTCGTAAGTAGAAAATGTATCTTCTTAAAAATCAAGGGGAAAATGATATTTAAATAGTGCTAACTCTTGGCTCAGTCTCAGTTTCACGCCCTAAATAATCAATATCCTGCTTAGACTTAGTTTGCAACTTTATTCTTAATCGCTCTATCTTTACCCAGATGGAAAAAGTTAAAATCATAGAATGTCCGCGTGATGCGATGCAGGGAATTAAGGATATGATTCCTACTAAAACTAAGGTACAGTATCTGCAATCCCTATTACGTTGTGGTTTTGATACTATTGACTTTGGCAGTTTTGTTTCCCCTAAGGCGATT
>JBBSPH010000091.1:0-8449 GCA_038258985.1 Flavobacteriales bacterium | reverse complement strand
ATACCGGCTATAAAAGCGCGTGAGGTAATCATATCGCATCTGGTCCACAACTATACCTACCACAAGTTTTGGGGCATCGTTTGTAGACACCGCTTCTGTCTGGTATTTTTTATCCCTGTTTGCAATGCGCTCTGTGTTTGTCCGCTTTTGCGAAAGCGAACTACAACCTATCAACATTGCACACAAGAGGTATGGGAAATGGGAGATTTTCATGAAGTCGTTTTTGCAAAAATACGCATTGCAGATCGTGAGAAGTTTAAGAAAGGATTAAATCGCGGGTTGCATTTTATATATATATTTACCGCCAATGAAGATTTTAAGCCACTTAGGGAAATACATGGTCATGCTTTTTGAGGTCTTTAGAAGACCTACTAAAGGGATTGTTCTAAAGGAACTGATCATGAAGGAAATAGATGATTTGATCATCGGCTCTTTAGGTATTACTGCATTTATCTCCTTATTTATGGGAGCGGTTGTGGCGCTACAAACGTCACTTAACCTTGATAATCCCTTGATTCCAAAATCCTTGATTGGGTATGCGGTGCGACAATCCATTATATTGGAATTTGCGCCAACGGTGATCTCTATCATTATGGCTGGTAAGGTAGGTTCCTATATTACCTCCAGCATCGGTACAATGAACGTAACAGAGCAAATTGATGCGCTAAAGGTCATGGGTATCAACCCATTGAATTACCTAGTTTTTCCTAAGGTGATTGCCATGTTGTTCTACCCTCTGTTGATTGCAATCATCATGTTTGTGGGAATTTTGGGAGGATATATGGCCGCAGTGGTAGGAAATCTCGTGAGTGCTCAGGATTTTATAATCGGTCTACAGGATAATTTTGTTCCCTATCAAGTGGTATATGCATTTATAAAAACGATGGTTTTTGGTATGATACTGGCCACCATACCCAGTTATCACGGCTATTACATGAAAGGTGGTGCACTAGAAGTGGGTGAGGCATCTACCACATCCTTTGTGTGGACTTGTGTCGCCATTATCGTTGCAAACTATATACTTACCACAATCTTATTGTAATGATAGAAATCAAAGGCTTACAAAAGAGTTTTAACGGAGAGGTTATACTTGATGGTATCGATGCTTCTTTTGAACGTGGAAAGACGAACATGATCATAGGTTCCAGCGGCTCTGGTAAATCTGTATTTTTAAAGAATATGCTGGGGTTATTCAAACCTGATACCGGTGAGATTATCTATGATGGTGAGCGCCTGAGTGAGATGGACGAAAACCGCCAAAAAGAATTGAGAGAAAATATGGGTATGCTGTTTCAGCACAGCGCCCTGTTCGATTCTATGACAGTCGAGGAAAACGTTATGTTCCCTTTGCGCATGTTTACCAAAATGCGCCGGAAAGAACGTCAGGAACGCGCTAATGACATTTTACAACGAGTAAATTTAGAGGGTCTTAATACCAAAATGCCTAGTGAAATTTCTGGAGGGCAGCAAAAAAGGGTCGCACTGGCGAGAGCGGTTGTCAATAAGCCTCAATATCTTTTTTGTGATGAGCCCAATTCTGGTTTGGATCCTAAAACCGCTACAGTTATTGACAATTTGATTCAAGAGATTACTCATGAATCAAACATTACCACGGTAATTATTTCACATGATATGAATTCCGTATTGGAAATAGGGGAAACAATTATCTTTTTGAAAGATGGGCAAATCGCCTGGAAAGGTTCCAACAAAGAAATTTTCAAGACTGATAATGAAACTGTAACCGACTTTGTTTACAGCTCAGAGTTGTTTAAAAAAGTTCGCATTGCCCAAAATAAAGGACTTTAAATTCCAGAACTGCTTGCTTGAACAGTTTGTACCATAACACTATCAGATTGAATACGGTATTTAAGCCAGCTGCTTAACCTTCTATTGATCGTTAACCTCTCAACTGGACCTGTTCCTGCGCCAGCATCTTTAAATCTTACGGTAAATACATCGACCGTGTCCATTCTTTTAGAATCAAAACTACGGGTAACATTTGGCGCGTAAGCAATTGTCTGAAGTTCTGGATAGAGCAGTAAAGCTTCTTCACTAATACTTTCAAACGTTTTATTGGCATTCCTAAGTTCAATTAGTTCTTTCTCTAAAGCAGATATCTTAATACCCTGATCTTGAAGCATTTTAATATCATTAATTCGGTCTTCTTGAATTGCAGTAACATCACCGAACATTCCCTCAGCATCTGCACTGGAACCTTGATAAAATACTGGCGTTACTGCAGACAGTGCTTCGGTTGACTTGAATTTTGCTTCCCACTGTTTAACGACCGCATCAGGTACCGCTGCTCCAAACAGTACGATATCTAGTTCTTTTGTAATGGTGTTATATTCCGAGGTCGCTCTAGTGCCATCATATTGGATATAATCCTGCATAAATTCTTCAATCGCACTTTTCTGTACTTCGCTTTGATACAACTGCACAAAAAGATATACAGATGGTGCGAGTACACAAATACCTACCACAGTGGCAATTATGGAAACCCGCCTGCGTTGTTTTTGGTTGGCATACTTTACCATGGGAAACTTGAGCATCTTACAAACCACATAGGTAGATAACCCGATAAACACTGTATTGATAGAGAACAGATACATGGCCCCTCCGAAGTATTCCAGATTACCTTCAGCTATTCCATATCCAGCGGTACAGAGTGGCGGCATCAAGGCTGTAGCGATTGCAACACCTGCAATAGCATTTGAAATTGTTCCTTTTTTGGCTTTGGCAACGATAAGCGCAAGTCCACCAAAAATAGCCACCAAAACATCTAAAATAGTAGGGTATGTTCTTGACTCCAACTCTGGCGTTAGATTTGAGATAGGTGTCAATGCAAAGTAAAGTGATGCGGTGAGCAATGATAATCCAACCATCACGCCCAAATTAATGAGCGACCGTCGCAACATGCGTCCATCGTTAATCGCTGTCCCTAGACCCATACCCACAATAGGCCCCATTAAAGGAGAGATGAGCATCGCCCCAATTACCACAGCCGTGGAACTTACGTTAAGCCCGATAGAAGCTACAAAAATGGAAAATACCAGAATCCATGCATTGTGACCTTGAAATGAAATGTCCTTCCGTACAGATTCTATCGTCTCATTGCGATCAGAATCACCTCGTATATCGAGAAGTCCGTGTAAAAACGCTTTTGTATTGTCCCAAATGCCGAGAATCGATTTCTGATTCTCTTCTAATTGGTTGTCTTCGTGTGGCTTCTCGTCCATTATCCTATGCTGTCGCCATATTTTTTCATGGCATTTGTTCGTAAGTCCTTAATTTCTTGATCTGCAGTTCTTGGAATAATCATGAGCACATCATCCTGATCCACTATGATATAATCAGTTAAACCTTGAACAATTACTTTCTTGTTGGCAGCAGTTCGGATCATGTTCCCTGTGGAATCGATTGCTGTCACATCTGCATTTACTACAGCCGTTTTATCTTTATTTTTTTCCAATCGCTCATAAAGACTACCCCACGTGCCTACATCATTCCAACCAAAATCTACCGGAAGCACAAACACATCATCACTGCGCTCCATAACCGCATAATCGATCGAAATATTTTTGGCCTTGGGATAGTTTTCCTCAAGAAAGGCTTGTTCACTAGACTCATTATAAAATTGCATCCCGTCGTTAAATAACTGGAATAGTTGGGATTCCGCTTTCGCGAAAGCGGATAAAACAGCATCTACCGACCATATGAAGGTACCTGAATTCCATAGAAAATTACCAGCTGCCACGTAGGTTATAGCGGTAGCAAGGTCTGGTTTTTCCTTGAATTGCTTCACTTTTTTAATCTGTTGATCCCCTGCAAGGTATTCTATATAACCAAAGCCTGTATTAGGATTATCTGGCTCTACTCCCATGGTCATGAGCGCTTTTGGATTGCGCTCGCAAAAGGTAAATGCCGTGGTAAGGTCACGCTGAAATTGGTCATTATTCTCGATGTAACTATCGCTAGGTGCAACAATCATAATGGCATCAGGATTCTTTTTTTTAATCTTTAGAGCCGCCAGCAAAATGCAGGGTGCGGTGTTTCTCATGGCAGGCTCAGCGACTATATTTTCTGATAAGATATCAGGAAGTTGTTCTTTTACCAGGTCAGTATAATCAGTGTTTGTAAGTATGAGAATTTGATCTGCTGGAACTTGTTCTTTCAAACGTTCAAAAGTATTTTGCAAAAGCGAATTGCCTACTCCCAGCATATCATGAAATTGCTTAGGAAATGACTGCTTACTTACTGGCCAAAATCTTGATCCTACACCACCAGCCATAATGACTGCAAACTTATTACTCATATGTTTTTCCATAATTGAACATGAACATTAGGCTGAAAAATATATGTCTTACCCGTGTCCACCTCCATACATTCAAATCGCTTGCGCAGCTTGTTACCGCGTTGGAATCGTCGTCCAGTTTTGGTCACAAAATATGCTCCCATCTCCAGCTCAAATATATAGATTTTATCTGTCGGTAAGTCATATGATTTTAAGGCGACACTCATGCGGGCATCTGTATCACTGCTGGCTTTCGGATTTTTGAAATGTCTAGCGAGAATAGGCAAAAGATCCATCGGGAAAACCTCTGGCCGCAGGAAAGGCAGCATAAGCTGTTGAAATGTGCGCTTCCACTCCACCCCATGCGGTTTGATGCGGTATCCAAACTTTTTAAAGGCCACAAGATGTGCAATTTCATGCACCAATGTAACTAAAAACCTATAGCTGTTAAGGTTAGCATTGATGGTGATTTTGTGTGATCCGTCTGGTAAAGGCCGGTAGTCGCCATGCCTCGTGCTGCGTTCATTTACAATTTTTAGATGTACTGAATGTTCTTCCAATAAGGCCGTCAATGGCCTCACAGATAGGGCTGGAAGATACTTTTCAAGCACACTCATTGCTCACTACTAATGATGGTTACTAAAACTAAATCCTATAATAGGATGAACTTCACATACTAATTCACCCAAAATAATAGGATCAAAAGAATTATTTTTTTCCTTTCTTTTGCGCCTCTTGCTGCGCTTGCGCCTGTTCCATGATAGAAGCCATTTTTGTTGCAAATAGACCTTTCTTCTTTTTAGGTTTTGCTTTTGCCTTTTCAATTTTAGCCAGTACGCGATCCTTATCAATGATAAAATTCTTGATCACGAGCATGATTCCTATGGTAATAAGGTTGGAAACAAAATAATACAGCGATAATCCACTTGCATAATTATTGAAGAAAACCAACATGAACAACGGCGATAGATACATGATAAATTTCATGTTGGGCATTCCCGGCTGGGTAGTTTGCATGGCTTGTCCCGTCGTCATCTGCATATAAAAGAATATGGAAATAGAGGCCAGAATCGGGAACAAACTCACGTGGTCACCGTAAAAAGGAATATTGAATCCTTCGGGAAATTTATAGATGGTATCATAACTCGATAAATCATCTGCCCACAAGAAGCTTTTCTGGCGCAAATCAAATGCGGTCGGGAAGAATTTAAATAACGCAAAGAACACTGGCATTTGCAACAAGGCCGGCAAACAACCCGATAATGGACTTGCACCTGCCTCGCTTTGCACACGCATCGTCTCCTGTTGCTTCTTCATCGCATTGTCCTTGTGCAATTCTGCAATACGGTTAATTTCTGGACGCAGGATTTTCATTTTGGCCTGCGTCAAATAACTTTTATAAAGCACTGGCGACAATACCAATCGAACACATATGGTCAATAAAATAATAGCAATACCAAAAGCAATTCCTAGATCTACCGTCAGGAAACTAAATAATGGTCTAATCGCATATTCATTGATCCATCCAAAAATTCCCCAACCCAGATCAACTACCTCATCTAAATTTTTACCGTAACCATCCAGAATATCAAAGTCTGTTGGTCCAAAATACCAGTCCATATTATACGCCAGCTCACCGCCGCTGTATTCCATTTCTAATTTAGATTCAAATTCCTTGGTATAGGTATCTTGATCCTCATCAATACTTTCTATGTTTTTAGACTCTAACAACCCAGTCACAAAAGGTGTATCTGTCAAAAGAATGGAGGAAAAGAAATGTTGCTTGTAAGCTACATAAGTAATGTTCTCCTCTTCTTCATCTGCAGTGTCTCCTTGACCCGTGTAATCATCGCTCCCACCGTCGTATTCAAATTTGATCTCTGTATACCGATTTTCATTGGTCATACTTTTGGATCGACGGTAAGCCTTCATTTGCCAGTCAATCACAGGGTTTGACTCTGTTGATACGGTGCTCGCAATGCCTTGTGTACGTATATTGAAGTCCAGCATGTAGTCATTTGGCTTCATTTCATACCTGTATTGTATAAAACCAGAGCCGACGCTTGCCTTCAAAATCACCACTTTATTGGCTCCGTTAGTAGTTTCGGTGGCTTGGAAAGCCAGGTCTTTGGTATGGATTTCACGGCCATCTTTCGTCTTCAACACGATGTCAAAAGAATGATCATCGCCTCTTGCCAGATACACTGGCAGCGAGTCAAATGTGTGGAATTTTTTTAGGTGCGCTTCTGTGATATACCCACCTTTCGTATTGATTTTAAGATCAAGCAGGTCATTATTGAGTTCAACCACCTTGCTTTGCGCCGCTTGGATTATCGTTGAATCTGCCACAACTGATAAAGAATCTGTTGTCGTCGCTGCAACTGGAGCATCGTCCTCCATCTGGATTTCAGAATTGTTTTGGTCTACCGGTTGCTCCTCATCCTGATTGTAGATAAATGTCCACATGAGAATCCCAAAAATCAGGGTCATTCCCAGGATAGTCTTCCAGTCTGTCTTTTTCTCTTCCATAAAATTACCCAACGATGGGCGGTTTTACCCTTGCGGGCTTTCTTAAACTATTTCTTGTCATTGCTTTCTTGCTAACAGGAAATCAATGATTTACGTGATGCTTGTTTCGCTTTCGCGAAAGCGAACCTCCCTAACCTCTACTAACTTTAAATTGAGCCGCTGCCGCTACAAAGGAAACAAACAACGGGTGTGGCTGTGCCACAGTACTCTTATATTCTGGGTGGTATTGTACACCGATAAACCATGGATGATCCTCGACCTCAACGACCTCAACAAGTCCAGATTTAGGATTGATCCCAGTACTTTTGAGTCCTGCGGCCTCAAGCCTTTCTAAATATTCATTATTGAATTCATAGCGGTGACGGTGACGCTCAGAGATCATTTTTTTCTTATAAATGTCTTTAATACGCCCTGACTTGAGTTCGCAATCCCAAGCGCCCAGTCGCATGGTGCCTCCCATATCCAGAATGTCTTTCTGGTCTTCCATCAAGGAAATTACCGGATCTGTTGTCGTGGCATCCATTTCCACACTGTTCGCATCTTTCAAACCTAGGACGTTGCGGCTATATTCAATGACGGCCATCTGCATACCCAGACAGATCCCGAAAAACGGAATCCCATTCTCTCGCGCAAATTTAACGGCCGCAATCTTGCCCTCTATCCCTCGTTCTCCGAAACCAGGCGCCACCAACATTCCATTTAAATGCGCAAAGTTCTTTTTCAAACCCTTAATCTTGAGATGCTCACTGTGAATAGACTCTACATTTACCTTTACCTCATTTGCTGCACCAGCATGAATAAAAGCTTCCAATATAGATTTATAGGAATCCTGTAACTCAACGTATTTCCCAATTAATCCGATGGTTACTTCAGATTTTGGGTTTTTATGACGCGTCAAGAATTTATTCCAGCTTTTTAGGTCTGGTTTATCGCCAGTGCGCAATCTCATTTTTTTGATGACCACCTGATCTAGGCCTTCTTCCAGCATTTTGTTAGGCACATCATAGATGGTTTCCACATCTATGGACTGGATCACTGCCTCTGGTTTAACGTTGCAGAAACGAGCCAGTTTCAAACGAATATCTTCAGAAAGTTCGTGTTCTGTACGGCAAACTAGAATATCTGCCTGCACACCACTTTCCATCAACGTCTTGACACTATGTTGGGTGGGTTTGGTTTTTAACTCACCCGCAGCACTCAAATAGGGTATAAGCGTTAGGTGAATCACGAGAGAATTACGCTCTCCCAATTCCCAGCTCAGCTGTCGTACACTTTCTATGTATGGAAGTGATTCAATGTCACCTACAGTTCCACCTATTTCAGTTATAACAACATCATAATCACCCGACTTTCCTAATTTCTGGATGCGATGTTTGATCTCATCTGTAATATGTGGAATGACCTGGACGGTTTTCCCAAGAAATTCACCACGGCGTTCTTTTTCAATTACGCTTTGGTATATGCGTCCTGTGGTAACATTATTTGCTTGGGACGTGTTGACGTTGAGAAATCGCTCGTAATGTCCTAGGTCAAGATCTGTTTCTGCGCCGTCTTCAGTAACATAACATTCACCATGTTCATACGGGTTTAAGGTTCCTGGGTCTACATTTATATAGGGATCCAACT
>JBBSPH010000090.1:0-8477 GCA_038258985.1 Flavobacteriales bacterium | reverse complement strand
GCGACAATTACTGCCATTAAAGAAACTTGATTTCATAGGCGAGCCTGTTCAAGGATTACAATTGATGGGATTGCTGGAAACACGAGCGTTAGATTATAAAAATGTGTTGATGCTATCCGTCAATGAGGGAACATTGCCTGCTGGAAAGTCGCATTCTTCCTACATTCCCTACGAGATGAAACGTTATTTTGGGCTACCTACCTATACTGAAAAGGACAGCGTCTATGCCTACCACTTCTACAGGTTACTGCACCGTTGTGAACAGGCCACATTTATATACAATGCAGAGTCGGACACCCTAGGCGGCGGCGAGAAAAGTAGGTTTTTGCTACAACTGGAAACGGACCGCATTCCTAAACATCAATTGACTCAAACCAGCTACTATCACAAGATCAACGCGATACAACAGGCACCAATTGAAATCAAAAAAAACGATCTGTATTTCAAACGGCTGCAACAGATCGCAGAAAAGGGTTTCTCACCATCTGCGTTAACTAGTTATGTGCGCAATCCCATAGATTTCTTTGCCAATAAAATTCTCTCCATTCAAGATCTGGAAGAAGTAGAAGAAGATATTGCGCTTAATACCATGGGATCAATTATTCACGAAGCGCTAGACAAACTCTATCAACCTTACCAGAAAAGGATACTTAGCATCCCAGATTTTAAAGCAATAGAAGCACAGATTCCAGCTGCGCTGGAACTAGCCTATAGGAATTGCTACCTATCCCAGGCTCTACCTACAGGCAAGAATAAAATCATTTATGAAGTATCCCTGCACTATGTCAAAAAAATGATTGCGGCAGACCGTCAATCAGTCGCCGCAGGCAGCGAGTTGATCATAGAAAGTGTGGAGCAGGAATTAAGTACCACCCTTGAAATTCCATCTCGAGGCATTGTAAAACTACATGGTAAAGTCGATCGTGTGGACAGACTTGACGGCGTTCTTAGAATTATTGATTACAAGAGTGGCGGCGTTACCCAACGCAATGTCGCGATTGCAGACGACTACAGCACACTCATCAATGATTACGATCGATCCAAAGCTTTTCAGGTATTAATGTACGCCTACCTCTACTTTAAAAACAACCCAGTAAATGAGGCAGAGGCTGGAATTATCAGTTTTAAGAATTTCAATTTGGGTTTTGTCAGCTTTGCCATAAAACCAGGACACAGGCATGAGCCCAAAACCATCGATCAAGCTGTTTTGGATCAATTTGAGAACCAATTGATTGATTTAATAACCGATCTTTTTGACCCAGAAAAACCACTACTAGAAAAACAAGTCTAATGACATCCAAGAAAAATCTACAAATACCCTCAGAAAACAAAAAATCCATAGTGTTGGATTACAGCTATTTGAATGAGAACAAGAAATTGCCCGTGGTGATTTTCTGTCACGGTTTAAAAGGCTACAAAGACTGGGGAGCATGGAACTTAATGCATTCCGCTTTCGCGAAAGCGGGCTTCCTATCCATAAAATTCAACTTCTCCCACAATGGTGGCACACCAGCCCAACCCGTCGACTTTCCAGATCTAGAAGCATTTGGGAACAACAATTACAGCCTAGAGGTAAGTGATTTGGCAAGAGTAATGGATTGGCTGGAGAGTTCTGGACTGCCATACGATCCTGCCCAGATTAATTTAATAGGGCATTCTAGGGCGGGCGGCATCACCACCATAAGTGCTGCAAGTGATAGCCGATTCAACAAATTGATCACGCTCGCAGGTGTCGCAGATTATGCCGAGCGTTTTCCTAAAGGTGAGCAGTTGCAACAATGGAAAGCAAACGGTGTGTACCATGTCAAGAATGGCCGTACGAGACAGGAAATGCCGTTCTATTATCAGATGTATGAAGATTTTATGACGAATCAAGAAGGTCTCAACATTCTCAAAGCAGCAGAAAAATTAGCTAAACCACACTTGATCATCCACGGGACTGATGATGAGACTGTAGCAGTGCAGGATGCCTTGCGCTTACAAAACGCAAGTAAAAAAAGTCAGCTTAGATTGATACGTGGCGCTGGCCACACATTTGGCGCAAGCCATCCTTGGGAATCAGATGTAATGCCCGATGATCTACGCCAAGCGGTGCAGTGCATCATAAATTTTATCAATCCCTAAAACTAATTTGACCTTCATCAATATTACTCACCACCTATGAAAAGAATACGTCTTGCCCTTGACTGGACCCCTAACATGAATCACATCGGCTTTTTTGTCGCCAGGGAAAATGGTTTTTATAAAAATGATGGAATCGAGATTGAAATTATCGATCCCAGCGCCGACGATTATAAGGTAACACCAGCAAAAAAGGTAGAACTGGGAACAGCAGATTTGGCATTATGCCCAATGGAAAGCATCATAAGTTATCGAACAAAGGAAAAACCGTTTGATCTCAAAGCTATTGCCACAATTTTCCAAAAAGACGTCAGCGCCATTGTCGTTTTAACCGAATCAGGTATCAAACGACCGTCAGATCTGGATGGCAAAAGCTATGCCTCTTACAAAGCACGGTATGAGGATCATATCGTCAAGCAAATGGTTAAAAATGATGGTGGCAATGGAGACATTTATTTGGAATACCCTGAAAAATTAGGGATATGGAACACCTTACTTTCTGGCGGCTACAATTCCACTTGGGTGTTTATGAACTGGGAAGCCGCAGATAGCCGCATAGCCAGCAATGCCTTGCGTTATTTTCAAATGAAGGACTATGGCATTCCGTATTCATACTCTCCAGTAATCGCAGCTGGTCGTGATCTCATACATAAGGAGAAAGAATTGCTAATTTCATTCTTAAGCGCTACGAAAAAGGGCTACCTGACTGCAATTAGAGAACCGAAAAAAACCGTCGACTTACTGTCCAAATTAGTTTCTTCAAATGATCAGCATATTGATCTCGAGAAAAGCTTTGAAAGAAGCGCATCCGCATTTGGAACAGATAAAAACTGGGGGTTTATGCAACATACCAACGTTCAGGAATTCATAGACTGGATACAGGAAACTAGAATTGAAACTGCCGGCTTTAAAGTCAGTGATTTGATGACTAATGAATTTTTGGGTGGTTAGCGTATTTTTGTATCGAGGTTTCTACCGTAAATGAAGTCCATAACCTTTGCAGCATTTCTTGTCTGGCAGGGAAGCGCTCTAACCGTTTTTAAAAATTAAAAAACGCAACCCAAAAAGGTTGCGTTTTCATCTTGGTGGAGAATACCTTATTCGAACCGGTCACCTTCCCGCTTTACAGCGGGACGCTCTAGCCAAAAAACAAAAAAACGCAACCCTTGCAAGTTGCGTTTTTAAATGTGGAGAATACCGGATTCGAACCGGTCACCTCTTGCCTGCCAGGCAAGCGCTCTAGCCAAATGAGCTAATCCCCCAATATATTATTCCTAATAAATACTGCTCCACTATCCTGTTCACCTTCCCGCTTTACAGCGGGACACTATATCAAACTGAGCTAATCCACTAAGAATTGGACGGCAAATATACACTTTCTACCCATTTACACGCCATCAATTAAATTCTTAAAACATAAGTTTGTAGTGTGAAAACTACTGTTAACATTACTACCAAGGACATTCTCCAATTGGCCTTTCCCGCAATTATTGCTGGCATTGCAGAGCCGTTGATCAGCATTACAGATATTGCAATTATTGGTAACATGGAAAATAAAAGTGTAGATGCACTGGCAGCCGTCGGGCTTGCGGGCGCATTCTTGAGCACGGTCATCTGGACACTCGCGCAAACCAAAACATCCATTTCCAGTATCGTATCTGCGGCGCTAGGCAATCATACGCTAGACAGGATCAACAACCTCATCCCGCAGGTCATATGGATCAATATCGTCTTGGGTGTATTGATTTATCTGATCACCGCACCGCTAGCCAGTTTTATTTTTGACTTGTACAGCGCAAAGGGCGAGGTTTTGAACCTTACGGCAAGCTATTACCAGATACGTGCGCTGGGATTCCCGTTGACGTTAAGTGCATTTGCGATATTTGGGATTTTCCGTGGATTGCAAAACACCAGTTGGGCGATGATCGCCAGTATTTCAGGAGCGGTGGTCAACATTCTGCTGGATTATCTGCTGGTCTACGGCATTGACGGAACCTTTGCCGGCATGGGCATTACTGGCGCGGCGATCGCCAGCCTAATGGCACAAGGCACGATTTTGTTGATTGCCCTCTACTATTTCTTCCGCAAGACGCCCTTTACCATAAAATTGAGCAACTGGACACCGCACATACTACTCAAACGACATATTAAACTTACCGCAAATTTTTTCCTGCGCACCCTTGCGATCAATATCTGTATTTACCTTTCCTATCGCTATGCAAATTCATATGGTGTGGAAGAGGCGGCGACGCACGCCATTCTCATGAATATTTGGTTGTTCTTCTCCTTTTTTATCGATGGATTTGCTAACGCTGGCAACGCCATCGGTGGGCGGCTTTTAGGTGCCGGCGATCGGGATTCGTTGCATTATCTGGCAAACAAAACCAATGCGTTTGGCGTAGGCGTTTCCGTAATACTGGCAGGTATATGCGCTTTATTTTACACACAAATCGGTGGTTGGTTCACAGACGACGCCATGGTAGAAAACCTCTTTATCGAGACATTCTTTATCATCTTGATCATGCAACCTGTTAACGCTGTGGCCTTTGTCTATGATGGAATTTTCAAGGGTTGGGGCGAGGCTCCCTACCTACGCAATCTTTTATTATTGGTGACGCTCCTATTGTTCATCCCAACCTTAGTGCTGTTTGACTATTTCGGTTTTGAGCTCAAAGCTATCTGGATCGCATTTTTTGCATGGATGATCGGGCGGGCAGTATTGTTGCACCTCAAATTCCGTAAGCGGCTGGTGGCAATGCAGTGAAACGGTGGTGGAGTCACCTTTCGCGAAAGCGGGATCAACACAATTGTAATAATCTAGGCGTTCCCATCCCGTAAAAAACGGGACGGTCGGGCTATACGCTTCAATCTTTTTAAGCCAAATTATCTAAAGCGGTGAGGGCTTAAAAAGGATTTCCGCTCCTATCCCTAACGCATAACTATGGAGATAAAATCCAGCCGAAATGGTATCTTTGGCACTTAATTATCTATTATGTTGGCACTATTGCAGGAGGATAACTGGTTTATCCAGCTTTCTCGATTTATGGGTGGCGTTGGGATTTTCCTCTTTATCGGGATTATTTTGATTGTGGTAGTGATCTACAAAAAATTCTTCAAAAAACGCTGATGGGAACCGTACGCATTACCAAGGAATTTACATTTGAAACCGGCCACGCGCTGCATGGTTATGATGGTAAATGCCGCAATGTACATGGCCACAGCTATAAACTTGCCGTGACTGTTATAGGTCAACCCATTGCAGATTCCAGCAATGTGAAACATGGGATGGTCATTGATTTTGGCGATTTGAAGACAATTGTCAAGGAAGAAATCGTTGACCCCTTTGACCATGCAACTGTTTTCAATAAAAACTCACCACACATCGAGCTCGCCAGAGAGCTTGAATCCCGCGGTCACGAGGTCATTCTAGCAGATTACCAACCCACTAGCGAGATGATGATCCAGGATTTTGCCAGTAAAATTGCATCACGCCTGCCCGAAAACATCAAACTATACTCCCTGCGCCTGCGCGAGACAGCAACCAGCTATGCAGAGTGGTTCGCGAGTGATAATACGTGAATCGTATTATTCCAATTATATCTTGGGCTAAAGATTTATACCTAAAAACGATAGTTTGATGCCATACTACGTCTTCAAAAAGGGTTATTCCATTCTTGATTTTATTTTTCTATCCCTTATTTAGATTCATGATTGTCCTGTGGATACTAATTCTTTTGCTAACCATCTTCCCCCTGCAAGTGTTCCTCATTTTTTCGTTATTTCACATTTTTTTTCTGGATCGTCCATAGAAACAGGCAAGAAATAATTCCAGCGTAAAAAATCATTAGACCTAGGCACAAACAATAGATTAATTTCATAAAAAGGGTTGACCAAGCTATTCCCACATAATAACAGAATCTATTAAGCTTAGATCGGTTTTTGATAAATGGTTATCAATTATACAAAATTACATACCTAATAGTACAAATATCACAACTCGTACATTGTTGTATTGTGTTTTAGATAATATTAGCAGTCACATAATTATCTGTGTATAAATCAATCTAATCTTTTAAAAAGCATTCATCATGAGAAACACATCCTACATTTTTGGTCTTTTATTTTTTGTAGCAATAGCTTTTTTTAGCTGCTCCACTGATGAATTTGACTTATCTCAAGAAGACACTACCGAGTTAGAAATGGCAGAGACTGAAGACGAAATAAACCTCGAGAAGGCACTCTCCAGTACGCAGTGGAACGTACAGTCCGCTTGTGTCGGATCAGGAAATTTCACTACAGATATCAGCAATCGCTACGACTACACCAGTAGCAAGCTCACGCTATTTGTAAAATCGAGCGACAAGGACATCAACTGCAATACAAGCGGTAATCCCAGAACCGAGCTTAGAGGCTTGAAAGAATTCAAGCCTAGCGATGGTTCCAAACATCAAATGGCTGTAACCACAAAGGTCACCAAATTAAAATTGACTTCTGGCAGACGCCTTATACTGGGACAGATATTCAGCAAGTCAGATAGCGATGATTTTGGTACGCTTTCAATAAGTAGTAGCGGTAATCTAGTGGCGGAATTTGCTGGAACAGGAAAGAAAACAATGAGAACAAATGTAAAAGCTGGAAGTACCGTTTCTTTCAAGATGTATACCCAAAACGGGAAATCAACCATTAGTGTGGGCACCACAACGTATAGTTCCACAAAGTCTGCGGGTGATACCTGTTATTTTAAAACGGGAGCTTATTTAATCTCACGATTGAGTGGAGATGAAGCAGAAGTTGAAATTACCAATTTATCCCAATCTTAATGTAATAAACTCATTATTCATAGTATTCTTTCAGCAGGTCCATATCTTTTCAATTGCAATCATGTGATAATCAAAGGATATTTATCTGCTGTTTTATTTTATTTTTAAGCAGCTAGTTGAAAAAGTTGTATTTCAAAAAAGCAAACTTAATGATTGCTCGAGCATTTCGACTGCGCTCAATGTAAACTACATCGAGAGCTATCTCGTAGGTCAGAAGCATTTCTCTTTCAATAAAGGTCTCGACTACGCTCGACCAGGCATCCTGCTTAAAAAAATAACTTCCTTAAATGCTTGCTCGAGCGTAGTCGAGAGCTACCTTGAAAGTTAAAAGTTCTTGCTTCCACAAAAAGGTCTCGACTACGCTCGACCAGGCATCCTGCTTAAAAAAATAACTTCCTAAAATGCTTGCTCGAGCATTTCGACTGCGCTCAATGTAAACTACATCGAGAGCTACCTCGAAGGTCTGAAGTAAATTATTTCATAGCTGAGTAATACTTGGAATGTGTAGCATTCTGACATTCTGCTAGAATCTTGATGAGATCAAAATCATCGCCTGCCAACGCTCTTTTCTTTTTGGCACTCCATTTCTTAATTCTGGCTTCAAAATGATAGGCCTGGAATACATCGTTGAAATCCTGATGAAAAAGTAATTCTACTGGCCGGCGTTTATAAGTAAATGAAAATGGATTTATCCCAGCATTATGTTCTTGAAGTCTACGCGCTATGTTGTTCGTCATTCCAGTGTAGAGCAATCCATCACTACATTCTATTATGTAAACGTAGAATTGGTAGTTTCTCATATTTCTAAAATAGTAGATCAATGTATAATTACTCAAAGGTCAAAAGCATTTTCCTTCCAATAAAGGTCTCGACTGCGATCGACCAGACATCCTGCTTGAACAAAGAAAACTTACTCAAATACTTGCTCGAGCATTTCGACTGCGCTCAATGTAAACTACATAGGGAGCTACCTCGAAGGTCTGAAGCTTCATCCTTCCACAAAAAGGTCTCGACTTCGCTCGACCAGACATCCTGCTTGAACAAAGAAAACTTACTCAAATACTTGCTCGAGTATTTCGACCGCGCTCAATGTAAACTACATCGAGAGCTACCTCGAAGGTCAAAAAATCTCGTCTTCCAATAGAGGTCTCGACTGCGCTCGACCAAACATCTTAACTCACCACAAAAAACAAACTCAAATGCTTGCTCGAGCGTAGTCGAGAGCTACCTCGAAGGTCAAAATCTTAATTCTTACAAAAAGAGGTCTCGACTACGCTCGACCAAGCATTACCCCACCACAAAATTCACAATCTTCCCAGGTACGATAATCGTCTTGCGCACGACTTTACCTTCCAATTGCTCTTGAACTTTTTCGTTTTCCAGCACCATTCGCTCTAGATCGTCCTTGGAAATATCTACTGGTAAGTCCAGTGTAAATTTCATTTTACCATTAAACGAAATAGGATAGGTCTTGCTGCTTTCCACCAAATATTTTTCTTCAAAAACTGGAAATGCTGCTTCGCTGATAGATTCGCT
>JBBSPH010000089.1:0-8516 GCA_038258985.1 Flavobacteriales bacterium | reverse complement strand
TTATTTATGGTTGCATTGGTATAGCTATAGCAGATTGTAGATTCATCTTCACGCACGCAAGAAGTTGTTAAAAAAATAAAAATTATTATTAAGATATATCGCATTTTACCAGTTGTTAAAAAGTTCACGTATGTCTGCATTTGAATCCTTATTAAGTGACTCAAGGTGTAACCTGTAATCATGCAAGCCTCTCGCACCTATCAGTGCTTGCTCAATCTCCTTTAATGTAAAGCCTTCTACATTATCAATTTGTCACGTTGTGAATCGAGTGTCAAAAGTCCTAATTTGACCTTCAGCATCAATATTTCTTTGATTGATGTTATCTTTTAAATCATAAAGTAACGTTGTATAATGAATTTGAGGTGAAATCGGTTGATTTTGATAATTATCTCCTCGATAAATATATTGTGGCGAGCCCAATCTATGATAAAACTCATTAACGTATGTAATTTCTATATGTCGAGCATAGGATTCCATAAGGCGTTTGTTATCATCTTTTTTACTTGTCAAAAACTCAGGTAGGATGTATGCTTCTCGTACAAGTTTATCATATGATCCTTCATCAATTACGGTATGTGTAGCATGAGCTAGTTCGTGAACCATAACACCAATTACTCGTTCAGTTGCATCTCCATAAGCCTTAACCCTTATCCTACTCAATAAATTTAAAGATAGATCTGATTTTATTGGTGCATGGCTACTTGCACCCTCATTAGTTTCTACCGCAGCGATTTTCATTTGTCCAAATGGGCCAAAAGGCAAAGGAGGACCTGTCAACCCAGGGAGGTTTGCATAGTAATACATGTGCGCTCCACGATGGATATTTGCATGGTAGGCATCCTCGCCGCCTCTTATGTTGACCACCCAATTTCTCTCCCGCAGTTTAGGGCCTTTGAGCGATGCTTGCCAGCCACCGTCCCTGATGCTGTAATTGTGACGCTCCCACTGGATCAAATACCGTACAGACGGCCTCACCTGTCTAAAGGTAAATCGACCATTGGCATCTGTAATTTCATTGCTTAGGGTAAAGGTGTCGCGTATCAATACCTGTGCACCTACCAGTGGCGTGTATCCACCCGTTGCTTCTGTAGAACTTATAATATTGGTTTGGTAGATGGGAACTCTACAAGAAACCAAATCTTCTTCCATTTGAACACCAGCAGATGGTGCGCTTTCACCAGAGCGACGCCCGTCATCTTCCACCAGGTAAGCAATAGGCTCATTGTACCCATCGTTGGGACAGTTGATGTCCCTATAGCCTACAATGACTCTTTCTGTGATGTTAGTGGTGAAACCCACATTTTCTTCCCAGATCTTTATGGTTCCTGATGGTGTCCATTTAGATTTGAAACTTATTTCCATCTTATTTTTTGTTTAAACCTAATCCTTTTTTCAATTGCCTGATCAATTGAATGTTACCAAATTGTTAAATCCTATAGGTGTAAGAAAACATCCATTGCCATCGGCATTTCCTCCAGCGTAGGAAACAAGACACGAGACGGATTTTGCTCAGTTCAGAGGGTTGATTAGTTAAGGATTATAAACATTGAAAATCGGCAATAGGCAATCCAGTTTTGCGATAGCAAAACAATAATCGGCAATCCGTTTTCGCGAAAGCGTAAACAATAATCGGCAATCCATTCTGAATTCCTACCTATTTTCACCGCAGCAAGAAACCTATCTTTGCAAAGAAAATTACTTTATGCCCATTATCAACGTAGAGCCCAGAACTAGGGCACAAGAAAGCACTAACGCCATTGAACGCATGTACATTACCATGCGCCATTTATTTAACCGTGGTTTTTATAAGCCCATGGGTGTGAGCGGAGAATCCCTGCGGGAATCGTTGCTCACCATACGGCCAGAAATCTATGGCTCCATTGCAGAGGATAAGATCGAGTTGAGTGGCCTGCTCTACGTGATGGACCGCTTGCCTATGGGAATCGAGGAATGCACCTACATTAACCTGACCAGTGACGAGGGATATAGCGGCTCCCATTTTAAGCCCATAATTCCTAAAAAACGCCGCCGTAATTGCTACAGGATTGATAAGCACCAAATGAATATTGAGATCACCCGCGGCAGGTCAGAGATCTATGATATCCTGACGCATTTAACCTTTTTGATGGTGGAAAGCCACAAGATCATGAAGCGCGTGATTATAGGCGATGATGGTAGCACTACTCGCGACTGGAAATGCCTGGAAGACGCGGTCATGAAGGAAGAGCTAACTCAAGAAGAAAAAGAAGTAGCGGTTATCCACACGGCAAACATTCTGGGAAGAACTTTTGAAGAAGTGATGAATGTGTATAGCGATTTTGCAACGCCTACCAATGCACACCAATTCTTGAGTACGATCTATCACTTGGGATTGTTGGGCAAGTACGAGATCATGGACGAGCAGAAGCGGGTCCTGACCTTTTCACCTGTCCTGCGGGAGCGGTTGGGACACCACATACACGGTGACCGCTGGGCGCTGCGCATCAAGAAACATTTGATCGAGCATGATCTTTTTGACCGGCCGTTGCACATCATCAGTGCAAACCTGCACAGTGTAATGAATTCCATTTACGGTCCTAAAGTTTTGGCGGCGCAGGTCACCAAAAAAGGGCGCATGGAAGTTTTTGCATCGCTTAGTCATGCAGATGGCAAGAAAAACAGGGATGCCATCAAGAAATACGCCCTGCAGAATGGAATGTACGAACTTCCAGATGCTAGTGGGACCAACATTGATGTGCAGATCTTTGATACTGCACAGACTACTTTTGAGAAGATCGACTTTTGTGAAGACCGCTTTCGCGAAAGCGAGACAGCCAAAAAACCAGTGCTTATCGTGATGGATTATGCCTTTGGCGAGCAGGCTTATGAAACTCTGGATGAATTGCTGAAGCCCTACCGCAACGGCGATGAGGTGCGCCAGATGAATGTCAAGAGTGTGAGTATCATGGGAAAAGCTGGAATTCTGGAAGGCGAAAAAGGAGATATCATGGTGCCGGATGCCCATGTTTTTGAGGGCACGGCAGACAATTACCCATTCAAAAACAGGTTGTCTAAAAAGGATCTTGCCACAGATGGCATCAATGTCGTATCTGGATCAATGGTGACCGTTCTAGGAACATCACTACAAAACAAGGACGTCCTAGAGTATTTCTACAATTCGAGTTGGCGTGTGATAGGCCTAGAAATGGAAGGTGCCCATTATCAGAAAGCGATACAGGCAGCATCTAAAGTGAGGCGCAGTATTGCCAAAAAGGTGCGTGTGCGCTATGCCTATTATGCCAGTGATAACCCATTAAAAACGGGCCATACCCTTGCTAGCGGCGGGTTGGGACTAACAGGTGTAAAGCCAGTATACGTAATTACAGAGAAAATTTTGGAGCAAATCCTTACCGATAGTGTTTTAAAGCAGAAACAAGAAACGGCCGATTAATGGGTGATTACCTATTGCGTTATATTTGAACCGTATAGAAGCGTCAATTTATGGAGCAGTATAATCAAAACCGTGAGGAGCAGGAGGTAGACTTGGTACCGGTTTTTGTATGGATCAGCAATGGTTTTAGGAATTTTTTCAGAGCGATAGGTGCGTTTTTTAAAGGCATAGGTCACGCCATCATTCTGTTTTTCGTTTACTTACAGCGTAACATTATTTTGATAGGGATATTTCTCATTGCTGGATTAGCGCTAGGGTTTTATCTTGATTCGAATAGCAAATCAAATTATGCGGCACAATTGCGGGTCTCGCCCAATTTTAGGAGCGCTGCACAATTAATATCAAACATTAATTATTACAATTCACTAGCAGAGGAAGAGGAATACGCTCGCCTATCTCAAGAGCTAGGAATCACACAAGAGCAGGCAGCAGACTTGAAATCTTTTGCTATTAAGCCCAGTTATAACGATACAGAGCTGTTGAAGGAATATGACAAGCTTGCCCGATCTGCAGACACAATGGCGCTGGACAACTTCACTTTTAATGGATTCAAGGATGCCAAGCGAGAGATCGACTATGAGTTCTACGAAATTACCGCAAGATCAAAAAGCCGCGCAAATCTTGAGCTCATCATGGAAAAACTTGTCGCGGTAAAGGAAAATGCCGGGATCAAGGCAGCGCGCTTCGCATCACTGGAAAGCATCAGCTTTAACATCCAGGCAAAAAGGTACCAATTGAGCGAGCTGGACTCTCTTATCGTGTCCTACCAGAAAATGATAAGCAGCAACCAATCCAACGGTAGCAGTACAAATCTATATTTGAGCGACAGTGAATCCACTGACAAGTTGATGAACCTTTTTACCCAAAAGCAATCGCTGTTGTATCAACTCGAATTGTTGCGGGAAGACCAGTATGCCTCAGAAAACATCGTGAATATAGAGTCACAATACATCGTACAAGGAACAATCAAGAATACCTACATCAAGTATAAAGTTTTGCTGGCGTTCTTTTTACTGGGAATTCTTGTCGCTGCCCTACCCACATTCTGGCGATTTTTGAGGGCCTATCCAACCACCAATCGATAAATTACCGCCTGTGCAAAGATTCATGGTTATCGGTGCGGCGGGAATTCTGGGATCAAACATTTGTGATGCAACATCGGGCGTTTCGGAGTACGCTTTTAGTAGCAGTGACATGGAATTCACCCGCCCACGGACAATGGAAAATATAACCATACATCACCGGATTGATCAATCGCATGGTACGCCACAACCTTAAATGAATGCCATCTACCATTATTGCAACGCGGGAAGTTTGCCGTGGTACGCTTTCGCGAAAGCGGACTTTCAACAACCTGCTGTGCTTAAAAGGATAATTCCAATAAGCAACTTTCCCATTGCAGCGGCAATCCCAACGCATAGCGCGAAGGATCGCAAGGCGATTGAAAGATATTTTGAGTACAGAAGCGTCTTTCAACATATGGCGCTGGACAAAGTTATTGCTGCTTATCAGAAATCAAGGTAACTGCCAGACAATTGATGTATAAATGAAAAAGTACCTACAAAATCTGGACGGAGAGAAAAGGGTGGTTGCTAAAAACTACAGCGCTCTCATGGTGCTACAGGGCTTAAATTATGTCCTACCGTTTGTGATCATACCATTTCTAGAACGCACGCTAGAGTTGGAACGCTTTGGCCTGGTGATGCTTGCACAATATGTGATGGCGTTGTGCGTGGTGGGCGCAGATTTTGGCTTCAGTACCACTGCGGTTAGGGAAATATCGCTACTTAAACATAAAAACGCCGATTTTTCTACCATTTATTTTCAGGTATTCTGGATAAAACTTGCCTTGTTGCTGGTCGTTTTTGCGCTTTTGTGCGCCGTTGTATTTGCCGTACCCGCATTTGCGGTGGATTGGGAGGTTTACCTGCTCAGTTATGGAATGGTGGTGGGCCAGACGATTCTGGGAGACTGGTTTTTTCAAGGCATTGAGCGCATGAGAGTCCTTACCCTAGTAAATGCACTTTCAAAAATCCTGTTTACGGTACTTCTTTTTCTCTTTATTTCTGATCCCACGGATTATCTTTTTGTGCCTATTTTTAATTCTATAGGTTATCTGGTTGCGGGATGTATCATGCTGGTTTTGAGTCTCAAATATGTTACCTGGCACTGGCCAGATTTTAAAAACTCAAAAGAATTTTACCGTGACAGTTTCCAGATTTATCTCTCCGATTTATCAGGTCAGTTTACGTATGCAGCAAATGGCGTGATACTGGGTTTGTTTGCCGGTAATAGCGCTGTTGGGATATTTAGTGCCTTTGATAAGTTGATGCTGGCGGCTCGCAAGATGTATGTGCCTATTTGCCAGGCGATCTATCCTTATCTTTCAAGAAAGACTTACCAAGGGAAACGGGCGCTTATGCGCAAGTTAATTCCCATCACATTAGGCTTCGGCACTGTAGGATTATTGATTATTTTGTTTTTGGGTAAATGGATTATCGATATTCTATTTGATGATCTAGCCATTATCGCAAATGTCTATCTATTAAAATGGATGGGTTTAATCGTTGTTTTTGTTGGTTTGAGTTATTTGTTTACCAATTTGTATGCACCTGCCAGAAAACTGTTCTATCAAAGATTGCGGGTCATGGTCAGTGCTACACTCTTTAACCTTATCTTGGGATTTTCCTTAGTTCCCTATTTAGGGTTAACTGGGACCGTGATTACGGCTGTCTTGACAGAGCTCGTGCTGGTCGCGGTAGCGGCAATATATTATTATAGAGATACCGATAATGTTGCTCATTTGATACAGAAATAAGTAAAGACGTCTATGCTATTACGCAACTTATTTATCTTTATTTATCTAGCATGTACTGCCTTCCTGTTCGGTAGTTTTGAGGCAACGATTGAATTATGGTTATCGTTTTTTGGCAATGCGGTGCTTCTTACCTTCATTGCTCACTACCATATTTTTTTAGAGAAAAGGTACAGTCCTTTTTTAAGTACCTACATTGTTTTTAGTTACCTGTTTTTTCTCGTGGCTCCTATCATACAGGCAGGAGAACTTGCACCACTGGAAAACGGAACTTTTGAACACATGTTTCCATATAAAGAGGCAATTTTTATAAAGACTAATGGGTTGATTGCCATTTTCCACACCGTCTTTTTTCTGTTTTATATAGCCCTGAAAGATTACATTAAAAAGAAGGTTGTAAAAAGTAGCAGTGTCAATGGGATGCAGACTTCCAAAATCTTAAGAACTACCACAATACTTATTTTTTTGTCCGTAATTGTTTTGATTGTCTCGTTTCCTTTTTTGCTGGATGAGTTGGCAAGACCGGAATATTTAAAGTCTACCTACACTCCAGGCTATCAACTTATTCAAAAGAAAATACTTTTTGTCCTGCCACTGGGAGGCATTGTTCTAATCAACTATTTATTTGATTCTAAACGCCTTTCAACAGCGTCATGGTTGCTGGCGGGTATCAGTCTGGTATTGTTGTTTATACTGTTATTTGTTTTCAAAAATCCGTGGGTTGAAAAGCGTAACGCATTGGGACCTATCTATTTCCTTCTTATTTTCCTATTCTATCCTAAGCTACTGAACACTAACGTTAAGATGAGCCTTGTTTTTTTTGTGGTGATGATCGTATTTTTTCCACTGGCCCAGATTCTTACACATTCTGATTATGGTATAGGAGAAATGATTCAAAACCCAAAGCTATTTAGCAATGTAATTGATAAGGGAGCGATGAGTAAAGGGTTCATGTCCCTCAACTATGATGCCTTTGCTAACATAGGCGTGGTGATAGAAATAGTAGAACACCGTGGCCTATTCTGGGGAGAACAATTGTTAAGTGCATTGCTGTTTTTTATCCCTAGAGGACTATGGGCGGGAAAGCCGGACTCGTCAGGACTGATTGTAGGCGATTATTTAATCGATGAGTATGATTATTACTTTGCAAACCTTTCAAATCCAGTGGTATCTGAGGGTTATATGAACTTTGGTTACTTAGGAGTAGTTTTAATGGCGATAGCACTTGCGATCTCTATCGTGTACTTTATGACCTGGATGGCCAGTACGGACATCCTTAAACGTGCTACAGCGTTTTATTTTGCCGTGCATCTCTTATTTCTATTGAGAGGTGATTTTACAAATGGTTATTCTTACTTTGTGGGAACCTTTATAGGTTTATACCTCGTTCCAAAAATCATCCTATTAGTCTCCAGAACTATTTTAGACAACCATATATGGGTACAGAAAAAAGTTTAAGAGACACCTTGCCTAAATTATTGTTTTATGCAATGGCGCTGCTTTTTATCATGCCCATTGTCCCGCGTGGAGTCCGACCTTTTTTAATTGGAACAGCACTTTTGGGCGCGATTTACAGCAAGATAGTAGACAAGGAAAAATTTAAATGGAATTACTTCCTTTTAAACTCCGGGCTTTTTATAGTGTATGTAATTAGTTTGCTTTATACGCAGGACTTTGAGTATGGATTAAAAAAAGTTTTGACAAGCACCTCTTTAATTGTTTTCCCGCTTATTATTGCTACCATGAGTAAACGCTGCATCACCTACATACTGGATAGGCGATTTTTATTGATGTGGCTTTTTATACTGGCAACATTTCTTTTAAACTGTATTGCATTTGCCCTATTTAGTTTGCACTATTCTTTTGACGAGGTCATACTGCATTTTGTAAATATCATCAGATCAGACATACCAGGATTAAAAATGCACCCTATTTACCTGAGCATGCACATAGGGTTGTCGCTCATCTTTTCCCTTTTTATTATTCACAAGGGCCTCAACTGGAAAAAAACCGTGCTACTTATCGTAATGAATATAGTGTTGATATGCTTTTTGCTCATGATGATCAAAAAAGGCCCGATCATAGCACTAATTATTATAGCTGGTTATCTCGTGCTAATGTTCAAAAACCGAAAACTCTCCCTAATTTTTTTCCTGGCTAGCGCAAGTATTATTGCGACTATCTTATTTATGCCCAAAGTCAGCAGCCGGTTTTCTGAACTGCTACAGATACAAGATGCACAAGATGAGGTCACAAGTTCTACAAACATCA
>JBBSPH010000088.1:0-8592 GCA_038258985.1 Flavobacteriales bacterium | reverse complement strand
GGTTTGACTAGGGTTGCACTGCAAAAAGGAAACTTAATCGTTAATTCCTCCCAAGGCGGTGGGTCTAAGGATACTTGGGTTTTAAAACCATAAGGATTTTAAGGAGTTCGCTTTCGCGAAAGCGAGGTTCCCACCATCAGTTCAACAAATCAACAACAGTACTTTACACAAATACATCATTATGTTAGCACGCGTTGCCAATAACCTTTTCTGGATGGGTCGATATATCGAGCGTTCAGAGCACATTGCCCGATTTTTAAACGTCAATTACTTTGCCTCACTCGATGCACCTAGCGAGAAGTCACAATCAAGGCAGCGAGTTTTACGATCATCATTGTTCATGGCAAATACCATGGAAGTTGACCCATATAAAATGCTGGATGAAAAGCAGGTATTGTTTGACATAGGACTCAATACGGAATCTGAGTTTTCCATCATCAACTCTGTTCGCAATGCCCGTGAAAATGCAAACAGTGCACGAGATCTCATCTCTACAGAATTGTATGAGGCGCTCAACAAATTCTATCACGCTGTACTCAATTATGATGTAGAATTTTACAAAACAAAAGGACTTTTTGACTTCACCGTTTTGGTAACGGAATCGTCAGCCATATTGCGGGAAAAAATACGTGGAACGCTATTTCATGATGAGATTTATGCTATCATCATGCTGGGAATCAGCATTGAGCGAGCCATTCAAGTAAGCAGAATCATCCATGCGAAGTTTAAGGATGCCCAAATCTCGCAGAATATCAATGTTGAGTTGGGTAACAATTACGAATGGACGACCCTGTTAAAATGTATTGAATCGCACGATATGATGCGTCGTTACTATAAAAAGACACCCAATTGCAAGAACGTGATGGAGTTTTTGATCCTTCATCCCGATTGTCCAAGATCGATCATGAACAGCATTAATAGGGTAGCGCGGCATATCGAGGAGATTTCGCAGGAAAAAAGACCTACAAAAGGAACTGCCGCTTATCTGATCGGTAAAACCCAAGCCAAATACAATTACCTGCAAGTAGAGAGCATAGAACGAGATATTGAAAGAAACATAAACGAGATACAGGGATCTCTTTACCAAATCGCTAATACCATCGAGAAGGAATACCTGCATTATTAGTCAGCTTTGTTTTTCTTACCACTTTAATTCATCATTGCAATGGCGCTGAAATACCAGATTACTTACCAATCAAAAAACACTTATGAATCACCGCTTAAAGAGGCATTGTGGCAATTTTTGATCATTCCTGAAAATAACGATTCACAGTCTGTCCATCAATTTACCTTTGAAAATTCTGAATCTATTCCTTTTCAGGATTCTATAGATGGATTTGGCAACCGGACGTTGAAAATCGCCATAAAAAAGCCGATTCATTCCATAGAATTCACGGCTAAAATCGAACTGCAAAAAACGGAATCGAATCCTTTTAATGCAATAAAACCAACGGACCCTGAGGCCGATTTTGAAAAAATAAGCCAGCTTGATTTTAGGGTGACGCATGAATCGTTTTTGACCGCGACAGAATTAACCAAAATACCAAAAGAGTTTGAAAACCTTTTTGAAATCAAACCGTCGCAAACCATTTTCCAGAATCTACTGGCATTGACAAATTGGAGTTTTGAGTATTTCACTTTCAAGACAGAAGTCACAACTACAGAATCTACCATAACTGAAATCTTAACGAACAAGCAAGGCGTTTGTCAGGACTTTACACACGTCTTTTGCGGTATTGCGAGACTCCATAATATTCCTGCGCGCTACGTGTCAGGTTACTTACATCAGAATAGCGGTATGGTGGGTGATCTTCAAATGCACGCCTGGGTGGAATGTTACATCCCAGGAACGGGCTGGGTAGGTTTTGATCCCACGAACAATCTGATGGCGTCCAGCAACCATATTAAGGTGACACACGGTCGTGATTATCAGGATTGTGCACCTATAAAAGGTGTTGTTTACCTTGCGGGTAATGGTTCTAATGAAACCACATATACGGTGCGTGTCAAAACCGTAGAAAATTTTGCCGAGGGCAAAATAGCTGCAAATATCCTGACACAATCACAAGAACAAAACTATAAGGAAGGTCAACTATTGATGCGCCAGATGCAGTGGCAACAACAACAATAGATTTCATGGCATGCTAAATGCTAAAGGAAATCCCGACGGCGTAAACTTCCAGTTCATGCCGTCAGTAGGCCTTTTGAATGCTCACAAGAGCTGGTAAAAACTACTTTAATTTTATCCCAATAATTCAGGTTATCACGCAGTTATTTAGCAATTTGCGCACCTTAAAAGCGTTACCCTAACGCACCCTTGCCACGTGGAAGAAAACGAAAAAAAAGATATTAAAGAGAAGAAGCCCACCAGAAAATACCGCTGGCTGCGCAGGCTAGGCCGTATTTTTTTAGGTGTGTTGCTATTTTTGGTCGCGTTGATTCTGTTCATCCGCAGTCCGTGGGGTCAGGATATTATCGTGGGTCAGGCGGTAGAATATGTCAAGGGTAAGACCGGAACTGAGATTTCAATAGACAAGGCATTTGTAACTTTTGGAGGGAATATCCAGTTGGATGGTGTTTATCTGGCAGACAAAAAGGGCGATACGCTCGTCTATTCTAAAAGTCTTGAGGCGAGTGTTCCCTTATGGCCCATCATTCAGGGCAACGGTATCGGGCTCGATTATGTGCGATGGGATGGTTTAAAGGCTCGCGTCAACCGGCAGGATACCCTCAACGGCTTTAATTACCAGTTGTTGGTGGATGCTTTTGCCACTGCGCCAGATACTACGGCTACCGAGCCACTGCAGATCTCCATCGGTGATCTGGATTTCACCAATTTTGACATCACATTTGTCGATAATGTGGAGGAGCTCGATGCGCTCGTCAAGTTCGAGAAGTTTCATTTGTCCATGAACAAGTTGGATCTGGACCAGATGATCGTCGATATTGATGAGGTTTCCCTCACAAATGCAATTATTAAATATGATAAGGACACGGTTACCGCTTTCGCGAAAGCGGAACCAGACGACAATCCCAACGTTGACACCACCATTGCCGAGGTAATTACGGACGATGCCGGCGACTCTCCATTACCCTTTATAACAGTAGGAAATTTAAAACTGGACAGGGTAAATCTCGCCTACGAGTCCATTCCAGATGCGATCAATCTGAACAGTTCAATCGGCTTTCTGGAAACCTCCATCTCCAAAGCAGACGTACAGTCCAGCGCTTTTACAGTTGATTTCCTCACACTCAACGATTCTCAGGTCAAGATTGCGATGAAAACCGTGGAATCCGATACTGCTCAAGAACCAGTTGGCGCGGCGCCTTTTGCCTGGCCAGAATTTATCATCGACGTTCAAGATGTGGATTTGAACAATAACTTGGTGGATTACAGACTGGACGGTGCTGCGCCAGTGCAAAACCAATTTAACCCAAACGCCATTGTCATCAACGACTTGCGATTGCTGGCAGACAATATTCATTACGAGAACCAAGAAGCCACCGCCAAAATTGACGAACTCGCCTTTACCGAAGGCTCTGGAATCAATGTGAACCAATTTGCACTCGTGCTGAATGCATCAGACAAAGCGATCGATATCACAGATCTCAATGCCCAGATAAATAGCAACAGTCTGCAGGGTCAGGTGAAGCTGGGTTATGACAGCATGGATGCCTTTATCAACAATCCTGAAAAGGTGAACCTAGAGGTGGCTATTCCCACTTATCGCATTGACCTGAGCGATGTCTTCCGGTTCGCGCCAGACTTGCGGTCAAATGAATACATGCTCGCTTTGAGCAAGCGGCCATTAACTGGTAGTTTGAAGGCAAAAGGTTCTACCGCAGCATTACAGATTCCAAACCTTGTAGTAAACTGGGGCAATGAGACCGCCATCATGGCAACGGGAAATTTGCGCAATGCTACAGATCCAGACAATCTCTACATCAACTTTCCAAACATCAAGATGCGCTCCACGCGGGCAGACATGCTTCGTTTTGTAAACGAGGCCGATTTTGGGATCAAATTACCACAACGATTCTCGCTTGCAGGAAATGCGCAGGGTCGGGTGGACGACATAACCGCCAAAGCAACGCTAAAAACCTCTTCAGGAACCATCCAGTTGGACGGTGGATTCAAGAATCAAGAAATTTTAGCCTTCAATGCCGACGTGAAAGCAACTGAGATTGATCTAGGCGCCATCCTGCAAAATCCCGCTCTGGGAAAATTAACCCTTGATCTTAAAACCAATGGATCGGGATCAACCATCAATAATTTGGATGCGGTGGTCGATGCAAACATTTCTAGTTTTACCTACAATGGTTATGAGATTAAAAATCTTCCCATCAATGGAGAATTTAAGTATGGGAACGGTAACGTAGTATCTACCTATCGCGATGATAATATCGACCTAGATCTAGATACCCAAATAAAACTTGACAGCATCGCGACTGAGGCAAATATGCAGCTGGATATTGCAGGCGTTGATTTGCGGGCTTTTGGAGTTACTTCACAGAATGTTAAGGCCGCAGGTAAAATAAGTGCATTCTTTAAAGGCGATGCAGAAAGTTTTGAGGTAACCTCTACCATTGCAGATGGTATTGCTGTATTTGACGAGCAATCCTATTTGCTGGGCAACGTGGACTTGAGCGCCTACGTACGTCCCGATACTACATCTGTCAACATCAAGAATAAAATGTTGAATCTGGAACTGCGTTCTAATGCAGATCCTGCAAATCTCGCGAGTTCCATGCAGCGGCATATCAATCGGTATTTGACATCCAATATTCCACAGGATAGCATTACCCATACGATGATGCAAATTAAGGGTACGATAAGCCCAGCGCCTATCTTGCGCGATGTGATCCTGCCTAGTTTAGAAGCCTTGGACACCATACAGATCGCGGTGGATTATGACGAATGGGAGCGCAAATTGAATACAGACATCACCGCACCATATGTAAAATATGCGGGTAGCGAGATCGACAGTTTGCTGGTTACCGCACGATCTGATAAAGGGAGCCTCAGTTTTGCTCTTGGTTTTAAAGACTTATATGCAGGGCCACTAGGAATTAAGCGCACCCAATTGAGCGGTGTAATAGAAAACAGTGCGTTGAACCTCGACTTCATATCTTATGATGATGAAGAAGTCTTGATGCATTTTGGGAGTACGCTTTCGCGAAAGCGTAACCCACAAGGGCTTGAAGATCTAGAATTCAAGATGAATCTGGAAGATTTGATTTTGAACAAACAATCATGGCAAATTCCTGAAAGTAACTCAGTCCTGTATGGTGATAATCTTTTGACCTTCAATAACTTTAAGTTGTCAAACGATTCCCAAAGTGTGGAGTTGCGCAGTGACCTTTCTGGGGTGGATAAAGACCATGTGGGATTGTTGCTGGATAATTTCAGGTTGCAGGCGTTGTTAAGCCTGCTTAATCCAGACGAAAAATTGGCGACAGGAAGTCTGAATGGACAGCTAGTATTGGAGGATGTATTCAACAAACTAGGCTTCACAGCAGACCTAGCTATTGAAGATCTAAATGTTTTCGAAGTCCCATTGGGAAGATTACAATTAGATGCAAGTTCTGGAGAAGGTGACGTATATGAGATGGATCTCGTGCTCTTGGGTGATGATCTTGATATAGAATTGGTAGGAGATTATACCGCATCACCAGATGCAGCACAGCTGAATATGGATCTGCAATTACGTAAACTGGGAATGGCCACGGTGGCAGGATTGGCCAGCGATTTTCTGACAGAAGGCGTTGGAAATATTTCTGGAGAAATGAGTCTGTCGGGTTCGACCTTAGAACCTATTTACGATGGAACCTTCAATTTTAATGGGGCAGGTTTTAATGTTACCATGCTCAACCAGATGTTTGTAATGAAGGATGAGCAATTGACAGTTGACAATGAAGGACTGGTATTTAATAATTTTGAGATCAGTGATGCCAGCGACAATACATTTGTCGTGGATGGAAATATAGGAACTGAAGATCTATTGACGCCCACCTTTGACCTGCGCTTAACCGCAGATAATTTTACGGCGCTCAATTCTACAGCTGGTGATAACGACCTGTATTATGGTAAGGCTACATTTGATGCAACAGCCACCATTACTGGAAATCTAACCATTCCCATCGTTGATATGACGCTGGACGTTGATGACGCTACTAATGTTACCTATGTCATTCCCGCAACTAATCTGGACATCGTACAGCGGGATGGTATTGTTCAATTTGTGAACAAGGAAAATCCGGACGATATTCTTACCCAGACAGAGGATGAAAGCGCGACCGTTACCGGTTTTGATATCACTGCAGACCTGCGAATTACCAATGGAGCTGTGGTAAATGTAATTGTAGATCCTACGACCGGCGACAATCTAAAAGTTGCCGGTGATGGGGATTTGAAATTTAGACTAACGCCCAACGGTCGCATGACGCTGGCAGGTCGTTATGAAATTGATAATGGACATTATGAATTGAGTCTTTACAATTTAGTTTCCCGAAAGTTTGACCTGAGAAATGGCAGTAGTGTTTCCTGGTCGGGAGACCCATTTGATGCAAGTCTTAATGTGAGCGCGATTTATGAAATCGAGACCAGTGCGAGCGGACTGATGGCAAATTCTACCAGTGGCGCAAATCAGTCTACCCAAGATACCTATCGTCAGGAATTACCGTTTTTGGTATATCTCAACGTGGATGGTGAGTTAATGCAGCCGGTGATAAGTTTTAGGCTTGATATGCCAGAAGATGAACGTGGTTACGCTAGCGGTTCAGTATACGCACAGGTGCAACAATTAAACAATCAGGATCAGGAATTGAATAAGCAAGTGTTCTCGCTACTCGTTCTGAATAAATTCTTTCCCACCAGTGGATCTGATGGCAGTAGCGGTGGTACGGCCACGATTGCTCGGGATAACTTAAACCAGGCATTGAGCGATCAGTTGAACCAGTTTGGCGGTAAATTGTTGGGTAATTCTGGTGTGGACCTGAATTTTGGACTGGATAGTTATACCGATTATGCCAGCGGTTCTGGAAATGATCGTACTACGCTGGACGTGACTGCCAGCAAGAAGTTACTTGATGATCGATTGATCGTGAGCGTGGGTAGTGAGGTGGATATTCAAGGTAGCGCAGCAGAATCTGAGGGTGAAACGCCCGTTATAGGTAATGTGAGTCTCGAATATTTGCTGAATCAATCTGGGCAATGGCGATTGAGGGGATTCCGCAAGAATCAGTTTGATAATATTATTGACGGACAGTTAGTGGTGAGTGGAATCAGTTTGATCTTTACAAAGGAATTCAACGAGTTCAAAAATCTGTTTTCCAAAACAGTCGCAGAAGAAGCATCCGAAGCAAAAAGGAAGGAAGACGCCGAAGCCAAAAAGGAAAAGGAAAAGGAAAAGGCAGCCGCCATTAGAGAAGAAGAAGAGGAAGAGGAAGCCCAACGCCAACTAGAGGCTACCAAAAAAAAGCGGGAAGCGGTAAAAGAAAAAGAAAAGGAAAATCAAAAATAAAGGCAATCGCAGGTTCATGGTGAGATTATATTGTTGATAATTTCGCTTTCGCGAAAACGACATTTATTGAGAACGAAACAGCATTTGAATAAAATAATCAAGATTTAAACTAGCTATAGTTGAATAAAAAAAAGTACATACACCTAGGTTTGCTGTCATTTGCATTTATGGCAATCTACTCCTGCGCCGTAAAGAAATATGTGCCAGAAGATGAGTTGCTGCTGGAATCCAACAACCTAGAAGTGGTGGTCGACAGCGCTGCAGTCGTTGAAAATGTAGATCTACTTACCGCAGAATTGGAAAAGGCGCTGTCGCCATCGCCCAACACAAAAATTCTAGGCTTGCGCCCAGGATTGCATTATTATTATAAGGTCAACGTAGATAGTGCAGGCTGGTTTAGGAAATTCATGAATAAGAAAATAGGCGAGGAGCCAGTCTACCTATCAAAAGTGGAAGAAGAAGCGACAAGAGACCTGATTAGAAATCGATTGGAAAATCGAGGGTTTTTCTTCAGCGAAATATCTTCCAGTATTGAACGAGATGAGGATGCTAAGGAGGCCAATGTATTTTATAAAGTTCAATTGCCACAACCCTACACTATTGCATCCTATCAGGTAGATCGTGATTCCATACCGTTTTACGATGTGTTGGAACAGCAAGTCCAGCAATCTCCCATAAAAGTTGGTGATCGTTTTGACCTATCTGCCATGAAACTGGAACGGGAGCGCATCGACCAAAATTTTAAGGATAAAGGCTATTATAATTTCAATTCTGGATTCCTCATTTTTCAGGCAGACACGAATAGGTATGATAACCGCAAGTTTGACTTGTTTTTAAAATTGAAAAAAGATGTTCCCAGTAAATCGGTCAAACCATACGAGATAAGCAAGGTAAATGTTTATCCTTATAATGTGGTTGATGTGGACTCCAGCACCTTGAACGCGACCAGATACGGTGATAAGAATTATATTCAGGATGAAGTGTTTTTCCGTCCAGACCGTCTGGACCCATTTATTCTTATTGAAGAAGGTGATCTTTACAACCCATCCACTTCTAAATCAACCAGTAG
>JBBSPH010000087.1:0-8672 GCA_038258985.1 Flavobacteriales bacterium | reverse complement strand
GGAATTTCCATCAACCGCAGCAAGTTTTTTATCACTTGTGACTCTCGCGAGTTTGAGCGCAGGGATTTGACGGGTGCCCAGATCAAAAATCACATCCTAATCTCTGGCAGTAGTAAATACAGCAATAATTTTACGAACCAATTAAATCTTTTTTCATGAGTCGCCTAGTGACATATGATGGTAGTTTCAACGGGTTTCTTGCGGCCATTTTTGATATTTACACCCATAAACTCAAACATCCCATCATCCAGGCAGAGACCGTGGCACAGGAAGAGCTTTTCGGCGAGATACAGCATATTCTTACTGATCTTACAAAGTCAGAACGCGTGGGCAAAAAATTGAAGCAGATTCTGGGTAGTGCAGATTTCAACCATTTTTACCGCGCATTCATGAGCGAGCAGCCACAAATGGAGAACCACTTGCTGGAATTTTGCCGGGTTGCCTTTAAAACCGGTGCATCGCCATTAGGCGATTACGGTAATCAGCAAATTCTAAAGATTTCCCAGGCCTCAAAAATGACAGGAAGAGAGAAACACCGCATGGAGGCCTTCATACGTTTCCATTTGATTGACGATGATATCTATTTTGCTAACTGCGAGCCTGATTGCAACGTACTACCGCTTATTGCCAGCCATTTCAAGAACCGGTATGCAGACCAGAAATGGGTGATCTACGATTTAAAGAGAAACTTCGGGATTTATTATGATCTTAAAAAAGTAGAGGACGTAACGATTGATTTTAAAGATCCCAAACGCTCTCGAGGCATTACGAATAGTGCGGCGTTGAAGGGTTCTCACCCTGCCTGCCAAGGTACGACAGGCAGGTTTCGCGAAAGCGAAAACAACTACCGTGATCTATGGAACCAGTATTTTAAGAGTACAAACATTGAGTCCCGCAAAAACATGAAACTGCACCTGCAACACGTGCCGAAACGCTACTGGAAATATTTGAGCGAGAAGGTGGCTTAAAATGATGGTGGATAACAGCATATTGGATTTTTTCTATCTTTGCCGCTTAACCAAAACCCAGTAACTATGAAAAAGATATTTTTAAGCTTTGCAGTTGTAGGCCTTCTATTGGCAACAACGTCTTGTAGAGAATCCACCGGTGAGAAAGCAGAAGAGACTATCGAATCTGCCGCTGAGGATACAGAGGACAACCTAGAACAAGTAGGTGAAGAGATCGAGGAAATAGGCAACGATGTTGAAGAAGAGTATGATGAGGAAGTCAACGACGCTGACGACAACTAGTCTCAAAAAGATTTAAGTAAAGAATGCAGCTCTCAAGGCTGCATTTTTTTTGGTGTGGTTGATGCGAGTTCGCTTTCGCGAAACCTGCCTGTGGTGCTTTGGCAGGCAGGGCGGGAACAATTATCATCGGTTCTATTGATCATGATTCTCGCGTACTTTCCCTTTTTACCAATGATGTCACCAGCGTCTTGATCTTGAAAGTAACCGGCTTTTTTGCCTTTATAGCCAGCATTTCCTTATATAATCTTTTGAAAGCCATCTGTCCCATGGCAAATCCGGGTTGGTCAATAGTGGTAAGCGATGGCGATATGGCCTGTGACATGAACCAATTGCTGAATCCCACGATGGAAACCTGTTCTGGAATCTGAATGCCCATCTTCTTGAGTGTTGTAAGCGCACCTATGGCAACGAGATCTGTATTGATAAAAATACCATCAACATCAGGATGCTCTTTCATGAGTTGGGCTGCATAATCGCCACCTTCTTCATAACTCATATCGCTACAGATGTAGACCAGAGACGGGTCATATTCCATATTATTATCCCGCAGTGCTTTTCTGTAACCCAAAAATCGATCGATTGAATTTTGTGGTAATAATGGTCCTCTAAAATGTGCGATACGCTTGCAACCAGTATCAATCAGGTGTTGCGTAGCAGTTTCTGCAGCCTTGCGGTCGTCGATGATAATTTTTGAGCAGTTGACGATTTTAGCGACCTTATCAAACAATACCAGCGGTTTTCCCTGCTCCATAAAATCGGTCAAATGCTTGAAGTCTGCTGTGGCATTGGCAAGGGAAACCAGCAGGCCGTCTACATTTTTATTCAAGAGTAATTCCATCTGTTTCTTTTCCAGATCATAGGACTCATCGCTTTGCAGAATAATGACTAGATATCCCTTTTTCTCGGCCTGACTGATGATTCCCTTGATGACGCTGGAGAAAAAATGGTGAACAATCTCTGGGATAATAAGTCCAATAGTTTTGGATTCCTTTGTCCTTAGATTGACGGCGAAGGAATTAGGTCTATAATTCATCGTCACGGCGAGTTCCTTAACCAGCGCCTTGGTCTTTTTGCTCACATCTGGATAGTCCTTTAGTGCTTTGGACACCGTTGTAATGGAAATTCCGAGAATCTCTGCAATCTCTTTTAAGGTGGTAGGTTTCATATAATGAGCAAATTACTAAACTACTACAATTTTCCGAAAACGTTTTCGGTACTTTCGAAAACGTTTTCGTTTTTAATTTCGCTTTTTTTACTTTGCTGTATTGATAGATTCGTAATCTAAACACAGGCTAAATCATAAATCCGTAATCCATTATGAAAAATCAACCATTATTTAATCGCCTCGCCTCGCTTCTGGCATTTCTTGTCTGTCTTACCGGATTTTCCCAGTCAACCATCACAGGAAAAATTACCGACGTGAATGGAACGCCATTACTCAATGTAAACGTGGTGCTCAAAAACACTACCCAAGGATCCATAACGGATTTTGACGGGAACTTTAGCATCTCAAATGTTGCTGATGGAGAGTACATCGTTATCGCAAGCTCAATCGGATTCAAAAAAACAGAAAAGTCTATTGGTATAGCAGGCGCAGACCGCGTTCTTAATTTTGAACTTGCAGAGGATGCAGGGTCGCTAGATGCCGTTATTATTACTGGAGTAGCTAATCCCAAGTCAAAATTGGAGTCTTCCGTCTCTATCACAACCTTAAGTCCAGAGATAATCGCGCAGTCCGCACCCAGAACAACGGCAGAAATCTTTAGAACTATCCCAGGAATACGAGCAGAATCCTCTGGTGGTGAGGGAAATTCAAACATTGCCGTGCGCGGTGTACCGGTTTCTTCTGGTGGGTCAAAATACGTACAGATTCAGGAAGATGGATTGCCCGTTCTTTTATTCGGTGACATGTCATTTGCCACTGCCGATATTTTTACCCGTTACGATTCAAACATTGCACGAATTGAGGCTATTCGCGGTGGATCTGCTTCTACCCTTTCATCAAATTCACCTGGAGCGATCATCAACTTGATTAGTAAGACAGGCCGTGTGGCTGGTGGATCGCTGGGAACGCAATTTGGTGTAGATTACAATTCTTTCAGAACTGATTTTGAATATGGCGCGCCTATAGCAGATGGTCTCTACTTTCATATGGGTGGTTTCTACCGTGTGGGTGAGGGAATAAGAGAGGCTGGATATACTGCCAACAATGGTGGTCAATTCAAATTCAATATCACCAAAGAATTTGAAAAAGGCTACGTAAGACTTTATACAAAATACCTGAATGATAAAGCAATTGCTTATTTACCTAACCCGATAGCAGTTACTGGAACAAACTCAGACCCTAATTTCAGTAACATACCAGGTTTTGATGCCAATAATGAAACTTTGCATACGCCATTCCTGCGCCAGAATGTGGGACTGGGCGAGAGCGGTGAGATGAGAAGATCTGATGTTGCAGATGGAATGAATCCCATCTCAACATCCGTAGGTGTTGAGGTAAATTTTGATCTGGGTGATGACTGGAGATTTAAGAACAACGGTCGTTTTTCTTCCAATCGAGGCGGCTTTAACTCCCCACTTCCCGCGAGCGTTTCCACTGCCAGTGATTTTCTTGCTGGCGATTTTGCAACTTCACGTGACTACGCAACGCTTACCTATGCTAACGATGGCTCACCAGTTCCCGGCAACGCTATTCTGGCTCCTACTGTATTGTTTGACACGCAGCTCAATAACTTCAACAACTTCATGAATAACGCACAGTTGTCTAAATCATTTGATGGTTTTGAAGTGACTTTGGGTTACTTCAAATCCATGCAAAATGTCAACATGTCCTGGTTATGGAACTCCTATTTGATAGAAGCTTCTGGCGATCGTGCGCGATTAATCAATGCATTTGCTGCAAATGGTGATGCGCGCAGCGAGAATGGAGTTATAGGTTATGGTGCGACGTTGTTCGGCGATTGTTGTACACGCAATTATGATACGGACTACAATGTGTCTGCTCCTTACGTGGATCTATCTTTGGAAGCTAGTAGCGCACTTAATTTGAATGCCAGCGTACGCTACGATTCGGGCCGTGTGGATGGAACATTTGCCGGGCCGGTTCAAACCGTCTTTGATGTAAATAACGACGGTGACATTTCCTTCATTGAGCAATCTGTTTCTGCTATTGACAATTCTAATCCTACCACGGTGGATTATGACTATAACTATTTCTCTTATTCCTTTGGTGCTAACTTGAAATTGACAGATTCTCAAGCGTTGTTCGGTAGATATAGTAGGGGCGCTTCCGCGAAAGCGGACAGAATATTATTTTCTGGTCTCAACTATCTTGATGGAGACGACATAAATGCGCTGGACTTTATCAACCAGGCCGAAGTGGGCTACAAACAAGGATTCGAAAACGGTGCCCTATACGCCACGGCTTTCTATGCAAAAACAATCGAAGAAGGCGGTTTTGAGGCAACTTCCCAACAGGTTATAGAAAACGACTACAAATCCTATGGTCTGGAACTGGAAGGTACCTATAGGTTTGACAACCTCAACCTGCGTGGTGGAGTTACCTACACAAATGCTGAAATTGATTCAGGCGATAATGAAGGAAACACACCAAGAAGACAACCAGATTTTATCTACAACTTCCTTCCTTCCTATAGCTTTGGAACAGATGCAAGAAACAATGTGGGATTGAGCTTTATAGGACAATCCAAAGCATTTGCCCAAGACAGCAACCAGTTGGTATTGCCAGCATTCCTGATCGTAAGCGGTAACGTAAACTTTCAGGTTGCAAATAACCTGACGGCAAATCTATCAGCCAATAACATATTTGATACCTTAGGAATCACTGAATCTGAAGAAGGTGCAATCGTGGAAGGTCAAACCAATTTCTTGAGAGTTCGTCCCGTACCGGGAAGATCCGTCTCTCTGGGATTGGGCTACAGATTCTAAGAATTAGCGAGCAAAGAGTTTGAACCTTTGAGTTGGTTACTGGAGCTGCTGAAACCGAGAAATTCAGCAGCTCCTTTTATCGTAAATGAATCCTTATGAGAAACACGTTATTCCTTTTCTTTTTATGCGGCACTCTGCTGGGTTTTTCACAGACTAGAAGACAACCAGAACAGACTCAAAAATCAAAACTTATCGTATACGGCATCGATGATTGCCATTATTGCCACGACACAAAAGTTCTACTCGATAAAAAGAAAATTGAATACATTTTTTACGATGTCGACAAGAATATAGAGAAACAACAGGAAATGATAACCGGTTTAAAAGCAGCTTCAAGAAATCTCAAAAACCTGAACATGCCAGTAATTAAAAAAGGTGAACGTTATCTTTTAAATGACGGTAACCTTGAAAAATTTCATCAACAACTTCTAAAACTCGTTGCGACAGATGCTCCTAAAAACTAAACTTAGCTTCTGGCAAATACTACATATGAATGTCGGGTTTTTCGGGATTCAATATAGTTTTGGTCTGCAACAAAGTGCGGTTACTCCTATTTATGATTTCTTAGGTGCGACCCCAGATCAGATACCTATTTTACACTTGGCAGGACCAGTTACAGGATTATTGGTACAGCCTATAATCGGTGCTTTGAGTGATAAAACATGGTCTCCTAGATTTGGAAGGCGTAAACCTTATTTTTTAGTAGGTGCATTATTGTGTAGTTTCAGTCTATTGTTATTTCCCTTTAGCAGCTCTCTATGGATGGCCGCTGGTTTACTATGGATTCTTGATGCTGGAAATAATACGGCTATGGAGCCTTATAGAGCACTCATTGCAGATAGATTAATTACAGAGCAGCAGCCTATTGGGTTTCAAATGCAAAGCTTCTTTACGGGTTTAGGACAGGTACTTGCAAATCTATCTATTTTCATTTTCCCACTTTTCATTTTAGGTAAGACGGGATCTTTACCTACTTGGGTATATGCCTCCTTCTTTCTGGGTGCTTTCTGTTCTATTTCTACCATTCTATGGAGCATTTATAAAACAAAAGAGATACCTCCAACAGATGAAGAGTTTGCTCTATTAAAAAGGGAAAAGCGGTCTATCATTGATCCGTTTGTAGAGATTTTCTCTGCTATTAAGGACATGCCTAGAGTGATGTGGCAACTGGCATTGGTCTATTTATTTCAATGGTATGCGCTTTTCTGCTATTGGCAAAACTCTTCTAAAAGTGTAGCGCTATCTGTGTATGATGCTACACCTGGCAGTAATCCCGCCGCTTATGAAGAGGCAGTGAGCTGGACAGCCCTAGTGAACGGTTGGTACAACGTGGTCACTTTTATGGTTGCCTTTTTACTGGTGTATTTCGCAAAAAAGTATAGTGCTAAATATGTACATGCATTCTGTCTACTACTTGCCGCGGCTGGTTTTCTAGCATTTCCACATATTACGGACAAATACCTTCTGCTATTTGCAATAACTGGATTCGGTATAGGATGGGCCAGTATGATGGGTATTCCCTATTTAATGGTCATCTCAACTATCCCTAAGGAACGGTATGGCGTTTATATGGGCATCATAAACATGATGATTGTCATTCCCATGATATTTCAGACACTTTCGTTCGGTTATATCTTAAAAAACTTTTTAGGTAATGATCCACGTAATGCGGTAACATTTGCTGGAGTCCTTTTAATCTTAGCAACAATCGCAACACTCCTTATTAAAGTAAAAAGTGAAGAACCAGTAGTTCAATAGCCTATGGAAATCAATCAAGATCCTTCTAGTCTTCTAAACATCGCTCGATCAGACCGTGGGTTTCTCGCCAGTGCCAGCGATGTGTCGAACTATAAAAGAATCTGGGCGAGAGACGGTGTTATTTGCGGGCTTGCCGCACTATTGACCGCTGATGAATCTTTAATAGCCACTTTTAGAGCAACGCTGGAAACGCTGGCTGCACATCAACATGAATTGGGTCATATTCCCTCAAATGTGTTTTTTAAAGATGATGGAAGCAGTGAGATCAGCTTTGGCGGTCTTGCAGGACGTGTGGATACCATCTCATGGTTCATTATAGGCGTTTGCAACTATGTTGAAGCCAAAAACGATCAAGATTTTTTCAAGAAAATGCTTCCCAAGATCAACAAAGGTTTTCAATTGCTCAAGGCCTGGGAATTCAACAACAACCATTTGATCTATGTCCCACGATCAGGAAACTGGGCCGACGAATATATTACCGAAGGCCACATTTTCTACGATCAGGTATTGCGCTTATGGGCCTTGCGATGCGTTCAACGGCTGAATCCTACAGATGCGATGACCAGTCAAATAGAAACGATCACTTCCATTCTTGAAGGCAATTATACCGCTGGAAATTACGCGACACCCTACCATCCCAAGGCCTACAAGACACTGGAAAACAAACCTTACTGGATGGCGTCCATCAACCCGTCAGGCTATCAGACCATGTTTGATGGGTTGGGAAATTCCATTGCTCTGTTGCTGGGACTGGGAGAAGTTCGCTTTCGCGAAAGCGTAATCAACTACTCAGAGCATCTAAGAAATGAATTGCCGTTGAAGTTACTGCCCGCATTTTGGGAACCAATTAAACCAGACGATAGGAATTGGGATCTGCTAGTGGATAACTGTAAATATGAATTCCGTAACCATGCGTATGAATTCCACAATGGTGGGACGTGGCAAATGGTAAACGGGTTTTACGGCATGGCATTATCACTAGCGGAACATGATGCAACTACAGAGGTTTTGAACAATATAAAAACTTTGAACAGTGCAGAAAATTACGGCTATTACGAAAACTTCAACAGTAAAACCTCGGCTGCCATCGGCATTCAATACTGCACGTGGAGCGCTGCTGGAGAAATCTTGGCACAAGAATATAAAAACGGAAAAAGACTGCTGGTATGAGTGAAATGAAAGACATGCAAGTCATCTGTATGGGTGAGATCCTGATCGACTTTATAGGATCCCATTCCAGTCCAGATATCTCCAGCACGACGGAATTTAAGCGCTATCTAGGCGGCTCGCCTGCTAACGTGGCGATAAACCTAAAGAAACTGGGCTGCGATGCCGCGCTGGTAGCCACCATAGGAAGCGATGGCTTGGGCGATTTCCTGCTGCGGGAAATGGAATCGCTTGACATGACCACACAATTTATTTGTAAGGCAGAGTCGGTACCCACCAGCACGATATTGGTTTCCAAAACCGCGGACACACCAGATTTTATCGCCTATCGTGAAGCCGATTCTCAAATAGAAGCAGAACAAATTCCTGATAACATCATCGAGAATGCAACTATTTTTCACACCACCTGTTTTGCCTTGAGTAGAAATCCCGCACGGGAAACGATTCTTGAAAAAGCAAAAACAGCTGCAGCATCCGGTTGTTTATTGAGTATTGACCTGAATTATTCCCAGAAAATATGGCCTGACAGGAAGGAAGCCATTGAAG
>JBBSPH010000086.1:0-8687 GCA_038258985.1 Flavobacteriales bacterium | reverse complement strand
CAACTGCGACTGGCAACTGCGACTGGCAACTGCGACTGGCAACTGCGACTGGCAACTGCGACTGGCAACTGCGACTGGCAACTGCGACTGGCAACTGCGACTGGCAACTGCGACTGGCAACTATTTACGCTCCCACGTCTCATAATCAAACCCAAACTTATGACGCTCGTCAATACCATGAGTTTCTGACGAAACCAATTTCCAATTAGTCCTGTCAATCGTCGGGAAGAAAGTATCAGCATCAAAAGTGCCGTGCACCCGGGTCAATTCAATTTTGTCAGAATAGGGCAATCCTAGTTTATAGATCTCACCACCACCTATGATAAAGGGCTTGTTATCGCTGCCAGTTGCAGCGATAGCGGTTTGCATATCATTCACGATAATCGCATCTGGGCTTTTATAGGAGGAATCTCTAGTAATGACAATATGAGTCCTGTTGGGCAAAGGCCCGTCCAGACTTTCAAAAGTCTTGCGACCCATGATAATGTGGTGACCAGTGGTTAGCGCCTTAAATCGTTTGAAATCATCTGGTAAATGCCACGCCATGCCACCATTTTTACCTAATTCGTCCTTTTCGCCTGCCGCGGCAATCATGGTTATGGACTTTGATTTACCGCTGGTAATAGATGTTGTGTTAGTTGGCTTCACGGCAGTAACTGGATGACTCGTGTCCACCCTTACCTGCAACTGCTTGATCTTTTCCATTTGTTTTTGAACGAGTCGCTCGTACTGGCGCTTTTCCCACTCTGGCCCTAGAATTCTTTTGGTAATGAAAACGCTGAAAGCGTGGTAAACCAACACCAAAAACCAGATCATAATCAGCCAGATCCACCAGTCCGTTTCGAGTAAACTCTCCCGTTCCAGGACAAGGGTTCCCTCCACGGAATCCTGTCGTGCACCGACGATAATGAGTGCAACAGATCCTAGTAGGAATACCACAAAATGTGTAAAGAGTCCGCGCTTCTGTTTGATGCGCAATCGCGCATTTTCAATCATTTCCTTCTGGTCGGGATCAATTGCCGTTCCCGTTCTTTTCTTGCTACCGAACATTGCTTTACATTTATCACAAATTTAAAGATTAAGCGCCCTAGAACCTCTTAACCTATGTATAATTTAAAGGAACACTATCCTGCGCTTAATAATTACACCTATCTCAACACCGCCTCCCATGGATTGTTGAGCAATGATCTTATCGCCTATAAACACAAAAGTACACAGCAACTAGCACAACATGCCAGTGCATTTACCGACAAACGTGCAGATATTATCAATGAAGTGCGTACCACTGTCGCCCAATTTATAGATGCGCCATCACAGCTAACAGCCTTATTGCCCAACTTTTCCTTAGGATTCAACGCACTGCTGGAAGGGATAGATAAAAGCAGTAAATTCTTATTGATCACGGGCGATTACCCATCTGTCAACTGGCCGGTAGAAGCGCGTGGTTTTGAATGTTATTATGCTGCCTTGAATGCAACCCTAGAGGATAATATTTGGAAAGCTTGTGAACAGCACAAGCCAGATTTCCTGGCGCTTTCTATCGTGCAGTATATCAGCGGGATAAAGATTGACCTTGGTTTTTTAAAAGAACTCAAAGTGCAATATCCTCATTTGATTATCATTGCAGACGCTACGCAGTTTATAGGTGTGGAACAATTTCGCTTTCGCGAAAGCGGAATAGACATCATCGCCGCAAGTTGTTACAAGTGGCTCAATGCTGGTGATGGCAATGCATTCATGGCTTTTAAGGAAGAGGTGGCCGATCGCGTGAAACCGAAGTTCACCGGCTACAACAGCAAACTGGGATTCAAAAATGACCGTGGCAGTTTTATGGGTCATTTTGAACCGGGTCATCAAGACATAACGGCATTTGGCTCGTTACAAAAGGCTATCGAGTTTGTCGATATGTTTGGAATAGACAAAATTTCCCACCAAATAGCACAACTTGCCAACACCGCAAAAGATCGGCTGTCAAGTTTAGGGTTCATTGATCCAATGATCCTAGATCGCAGCCAGCATTCCTCCATATTCAATATTCCCGGCGACGATCGATTGTTTCAAAAACTAACCGCTAACAACATATTGGTTTCCCAGCGTGGGGAGGGATTACGGGTTAGCTTTTCATACTATAATACTCTGGAAGACCTGGACAATTTAATCTCCTGTATTGATGAATAGCTCAAGTGCCAAAAATATCGCACTCTATATTTTCCTAATCCTAGGAGTGGTGGCAAATGCCCAACGACCAGTACAGCGTAACGCCAGTGACTGTACCGGTGCAATTTTGATATGCGGAAATACAGAAATAGGCATTACCCCTACTGGTGTGGGTAATAATGAATTTTCACAGCCCGGGAATCCAGAGCCAGCGTGTTTGCGTTTTGGACAATTTGACCAGGCATGGTTCAAGGTCGATATAGAAACAGACGGTACCTTCAACTTTGTTCTAGAACCGGATGATGGAGTAGCAGACTATGATTTTGCAGTATTCGGTCCTACCACAGACTGCAGTAATCTAGGTCCAGCGATACGTTGTTCCAGCACAAATCCGCAAAACGCGGGTGTACCCGCAGCCACAGGATTGAACAGTACATCGACAGATTTAACCGAGGGTCCTGGCAACCTGGGTGATGGTTTCCTGCGACAGCTAGATGTCAAGGCGGGAGAATCCTATTATATCATTGTTGCACTTGCAGTAGGCTCTGGTGGTTTTTCCATCAATGTGGATGGAAGTACAACTTTTCCGGAGGCTGCTGTGGCAAATGATGTTCCAGATATACAGGAATGCGATGATAATGATGGATCGCGGGATGGATTCAAAGAGTTTGATTTTTCAAGCCTGGATGCATCTATTATTCAAGGACAACCCAATGCTTTGGTATCCTATTACACTACACTGAATGATGCAAACCTGGGAATCAATGTGATCACATTTCCATTTAGGAATAGTTCAAGCCCACAGGAAATATTTTATCGGGTGGAGCGCACAGACTCTCAATGTACAGACTTCAACAGCTTTCAAATTCAGGTAGATGGTGAGAACATTAATGCAGCTCAGATTTTTATCTGTTCACCCAATGCCAGTGAGACTTTTGATGTAGCTACTATTATTGATGGCCTGATACCGAATAATACACGGTTGAGTATTGAATATTATAATTCTCAAAACGATGCGGAAACCGGGACGAATCAAGTAAGTTCATTGTACACGATTACCACTGTCGTCCAGAGAGCTTATATAAGAATTAATGACCCTTTCAGTGGTGCGTGCGAACAGATCATTAACGTACCGATTGTTATAGAAAACCCACCAACCATCGCTACGCCATCAGACCTTAACGTATGCGATGATGATTTTGATGGTCTAATAACAACAGATTTAAGAGCACAAAATACCTCTATACTCAATGGTCTCGATCCAAATACGCATCGAGTCCAGTATTTTGTGAGCGTTGCAGATCGCATGAATTCCCTAAATGCAATTACCACCTTATCAAACACGGTAAATCCACAGCCGGTGTATGTGCTCGTCACAAATACACCGACGGGCTGCACGTCAAATACCGATTTTCAGCTGGTTGTCAACCCTAAACCTGTACTTGCCCAGCAAGAGGATAAAATCTATTGTTTAAATGCCATCGACCCACTAGAGTTAGCGGTAGAACCGGGATTTGATTTTTACGAGTGGAGCACAGGCGAGAGTGGCGCTGCGCTCAATAGTATAAATGTCACCGCTCCAGGCGACTATCAGGTTACGGTAACGAACAATTTTGGCTGTACGACTGCGCTTACAATTACCGTAAATCCATCAGACTTGCCGATAGTAGGGAGCATTGATGTAACAGACTTCCAACGAGGCAATAACAGTGTCACTATCAATGTAGCTGGTCCAGGTAACTATGAATTTGCCGTAGACGAGGGACAATTTCAAGATAGCCCTAGTTTTACGGGATTGGAAAGCGGCTTTCATATTTACCGCGTTAGGGACAAAAACGGCTGTGGTACAGTAACCGACCAGTTTGCTGTACTTGATTATCAGCCATTCTTTACACCTAATGCAGATGGTTTCAACGATATCTGGACGCTGGATGCACTGTCAGATTTTCCCGACGCTCGCTTATTTATTTTTGACCGCTATGGTAAGTTGCTCCGGCAGATTTTACCAGATTCCGCAGGATGGGATGGAACATCTCGAGGCGAGCCCATGCCATCGAGTAGCTATTGGTTTACATTGGAAATTCCAGAACGGCCGGTTGTGCGCGGTTTCTTTGCTTTGAAGAGGTAGAAGGATAGTTCTGGGTATTGTGGTTTGTTCGCTTTCGCGAAAGCAAAGCTCATAAAACCCTACTATTCCCCTTACTAATCTTTAAAATTCACGGTCAGGTAAAATATTTATTCACGAATCTTACGACTAAGACTCTACAGAACTATTGTGGTAATGGAAACTGTAGAAAAAATCCCTTTTCACAAAAAGTGAATTTTAATGCAGCGAAAAAATAATTAAAGAACCAGCCAAAAATATTTTACGTAAATTACTGAAAATGATTTTCTTGTAAATTTTTATTTGAGATAATTCAAAACCTCACCCTTTCCATTAAAGCTTGAAACCCCTACAAATGACTAGAATACTTTACTTCTTAATTCCATTTTTTACACTAACGCTCAATGCTCAAGTGGGTATAGGAACTGAGTTGCCACAAGCTGCGCTTGACATATCGGCTACCAATGCGGGAGTGTTTCTACCTAGAATCGCTCTTACCTCTTTAACTACTGCAGCTCCTGTTACAAACCCTAATTCTGGTGCCGTTGTAGATGGAACGATGATTTGGAATACTGGTGCAATAATAGCACCGGCTGGAATTTATTATTGGCAAAGTGGTAAATGGAATCAGTTGGTAAATAATGAGCAACAGGTATTTGTTGGTAGAATGGTAGTTAGTGCTGCTGATTTTGCAGCACCTAATAGAAGAAAGACTATTGCTGGTATTCCATTTTCTCCGCGAACGATAGAATTTACAGCGATCAGCAATACTGAAGTTGAAAATGGAAACTACATCACTAGTACGAATGCTAATAACAAAGATAATAGCGTGGGGTATACTTTTGGTTATGCCAAAATAATAACTACTACGCCATTTATAGAACAAATCGCTATTTCTGGAGCTGGCAGTGGAGCAAGTATTAATAGGGTTGGTAATTACTCTTCAATTGCTCGTTGTTTTGCTGCGCAATTCGTTAATCAAGATGCAGTCAACCAAGGTAGGACGTCTGCCTCTATGTTTTCATTTAATCCTAATGGCTTTGCATTAACGATTGAAGAATTCACAGATCCAATCGTTGTGATCTACAAAGCCTATAAATATTAAAATATAAATGTTACTATCGCAAAAGCTAAAGATTTAAGTTTCAAGCTTTAGGGTGTACATTTATTTCGATATTGTTATTTGAGTCAAAGGACTCCCGCTTGAGCTTAGATTAATCAGTTAGTTGATTAATTAATGCGCCTCCAACCAGTCTTCCCCAACGCCCACTTCCACATCCAACGGGACAATCATTTTATAGGCATTCTGCATTTCTTCCTGTATTAATTTTTTCATGTCCTCCAACTCGTCGTTGTGGATATCAAAAACCAATTCGTCATGCACCTGTAGCAGCATTTTTGATTTGCAGTTGAGTTCTTCAAACTTCTTGTAGATGTTGATCATCGCAATTTTAATAATGTCTGCGGCGCTTCCCTGGATAGGTGCGTTTACCGCATTACGCTCGGCTGCGCCTCGCACTACTGCATTGGAACTATTGATGTCTTTTAAATAACGACGTCTTCCCAACACGGTTTCTACATAGCCATTTTCTCTGGCAAAATCTGTTAGGCCATTCATGTAGGCCTTCAGTTTTGGATAGGTTTTGTAATAGGTTTCTATCAGTTCCTTAGATTCATTGCGGTCAAGGTCGGTTTGATTGGAAAGTCCAAATGCCGAAACACCGTAAATAATCCCAAAATTCACCGTTTTTGCATTGCTTCTTTGTTCACGCGTAACCTCTTCCAATGGAACATTGAAAACCCGCGCTGCAGTGGAAGAGTGAATGTCTGCGCCACTTCTAAAGGCCTCCATCATATTATCTTCTTCACTCAGAGCAGCGATAATGCGCAGTTCGATCTGCGAGTAATCTGCCGCGAGCAGCGTGTAATTTTCATCACGCGGTATAAATGCCTTGCGCACCTGACGGCCACGCTCGGTTCTAATTGGGATATTCTGCAGGTTGGGATCGGTGGAACTCAAGCGACCAGTTGCCGCAACGGTTTGCATATAATTGGTATGGATGCGCTGCGTTTCTGGATTTACCTGGTTGGGCAAGGCGTCCACATAGGTGCTTTGTAATTTGGCAAGACCACGGTATTCCAGTACATCTGCAATAATCTGGTGGTCTGAAGCGAGGTAACTCAGCACATCTTCTGCGGTGGAATATTGGCCAGTTTTGGTCTTTTTGGGTTTGTCAACTAGGTTCAGTTTTGCAAAAAGTATTTCTCCCAGCTGTTTTGGTGAGCCTATATTGAACTCTTCTCCGGCTTCTTTATAAATGTTTTCTTGCAGTGCTGCTATGTCTTCTGTTAGCTTTCGAGAAAGCGATTTCAAATAATCCTCGTCCAGATTGATGCCTTCAATCTCCATCGCCGCGAGGACGCGCAGTAAAGGGATTTCAATATCGTGGAAGAGTTTATCAAGGTCGGCCGCTTTCAACTCTGGCGTAAAATGGTGTTTGAGTTGATAAGTTATATCTGCATCTTCTACGGCATATTCCTTAACTTTTTCTACAGCAACGTCCCGCATGGATTTCTGATTCTTACCCTTTTTACCTATCAATTCCACAATGGATTGCGGCGTGTAGTTGAGGTAAGTTTCGGCCAAAATATCCATGTTGTGTCGCATATCTGGATTGATCAGGTAATGGGCTAGCATGGTGTCGAACAAGGATCCTTTTACATCGACGCCATATTTGTCCAAGACTTTAATGTCGTACTTCAAATTTTGGCCAATTTTTTCAATATCGGTACTTTCAAAGAATGGTTTCAGTTGGTCAACCACCGCCTGCGCCTGCTCACGATCTTCTGGAACTGGTAAGTAAAATCCTTTTCCTTTCTCCCAACAAAATGCAATGCCAACAAGCTCTGCTGCCAGTGGGTCCAATCCCGTGGTTTCTGTATCAAAACAGACGCTGGTTTGTTTCATTAAGGTTTGCAGGAAAAGTTTAGTTCCCATTCCTTCCTCGACCAGTTGGTACAAATGATCAGTCGTCGCAAGCGTCTGACGACCGGTGGCTTGCGCCTCGGCCTTGGTGCCCGATCCTGGAGCATCAAAAAGAGAGAATTGGCCGGAACCTGCGCTGTCTGAACTTGATGAAGAGCTGTCGCCCGCGCTCGAGCCAGCATTACCTAAATCTTTTGAAAATATTTTAGCCAGCGTTTCCTTAGCTCTTCTAAATTCCAACTCGTCAAAAATGACGTGAACAGCTTCCACATCTGGATCATCCAGCGTGTATTTATCGGCACTAAATTGTACGGGACAATCCAGTTTAATCGTTGCGAGTTGCTTGGAAAGTCTACCCAGCTCTGCATTTTCTACGATCTTTTCACCAAGCTTGCCCTTGATATTGTGTGCATCTTCCAGTAAGGCTTCCATGGAGCCGTATTGAGCGATGAATTTTTTGGCAGTTTTATCGCCTACGCCAGGCAGGCCGGGTATGTTATCGCTTGCATCGCCCATCATTCCCAGGTAATCGATCACCTGTTCTGGACGATCAACTTCAAATCGTTTTTGGACTTCTGGGATTCCCCATATTTCAATCCCATTGCCCATACGGGCAGGTTTGTACATAAATATGTTCTCTGAAACCAGCTGTGCATAATCCTTATCAGGCGTGACCATATAGACGGTAAATCCTTCTTTTTCGGCTTGTTTTGATAGGGTTCCTATCAGGTCATCTGCCTCGATTCCAGCTTCTACCACGATAGGAATATGCATGGCCTTGAGAATGCGCTGGATCCATGGGATGGCAAGCCGTATAGCCTCTGGCGTTTCATCACGGTTTGCCTTGTAATCCTCGTATAATTCAGTGCGTTCTGCGCTTCCTTCCTTATCAAATGCCACGGCAAGATATTCTGGTTTTTCACGGCGTATCACATCAAACAGCGAGTTGGTAAATCCCATTATCGCGCTGGTGTCCATTCCTGCGGAATTGATGCGCGGATTTTTAATCAGCGCATAATAGCCTCTAAAAATAAGGGCATAGGCATCCAGTAAAAACAGTCTTTTATCGTCAGTTCCGTCGTTTGTCAAAGTGGTGGGATTTTAGGAATGCTAAGATAAAATTCTCACAACAGAAACGGGTTGAAATTTAAACCTAAACTGAAATCTAAATTTTTAGACATAGGAACAGCGTTTAAATCAGTATCGAGCACTTAGACTGTGCTCAGTGTGAACTATAGTCGAGATATGGTTTTAATTTGAAGAGACCAATTGGATACAAATGCTTGGTCGAGCGTAGTCGAGACCTAACTTGGAAGTCAAAACTTCATACCTGCGATATAGCTCTCGACTGCGCTCGAGCAGACATTATGAATTAGAGTAGTTCCGCTTTCGCGAAAGCGTACTTCTATTCTTCGTTATCGTTATCTTCAAAATCCTTTG
>JBBSPH010000085.1:0-8732 GCA_038258985.1 Flavobacteriales bacterium | reverse complement strand
AAGCGAACTCAAAAGAAGTTGACGTGGTATTTGAATTACGGGTACCAACGAGCTAATAATTGCTGGCTGGATTTTAGGCTAAACTTTAAGGTCTGGGATTTCCTTTCTAGGTAGGTTGGTGGTAGTTTCGCAGGATTATGAGATGGATCGTAGCCATAGGCATCATTATATTTTTTGAGTTTTACTCCTTTCAATTGATCAGAACCTTGTCACGAGGACACTGGGTGAAATGGGTTTATCTAGCCATTTCCATAGGCGTGATCGTCAATGTTGCGTTGCAATTTTATTTGCAGCCCAATCGCGCTATTATTTCTGGCTCGCGCGATCTTGCCATTACTTTTTTCCTGGCCTTTTTTGTTGCCAAGGTCGTTTTTGTGCTATTTATGCTGGGAGAGGATATCTACCGCGGTATTGTAGCGGTTGTCCAAAAATTATCTGCAGGTTCAGTTTCTGAATCTGGTTTTATTCCCAGCAGGCGCAGGTTTGTGTCAATGATAGGTTTAGGGATCGCAGCATTGCCTTTTGGAGCCATACTGTATGGGGCATTCAAGGGTAAATATGATTACCAGGTACGGGAATATGAGTTGTCTTTCAAAGAGCTTCCAGATGCTTTTGACGGTTATAAAATTACTCAGATAAGTGATATTCACGTGGGTTCTTTTGATGATAGGGAAGAGGTGGCCTATGCGCTAGATCTAGTCAATAAACAGGCAAGTGATGTCATAGTATTCACAGGAGATCTGGTCAATAACGTTTCTAAGGAGATGGTAGGTTGGGAAGAATTATTCGGTTCACTCAGGGCAACTGATGGAGTTTTTTCCGTATTGGGAAACCATGATTACGGTGATTATGCTACCTGGGAAACACCAGCGGCTAAAAGAGAGAACTTGCAGGAGTTGCTGGATATCCAAAAATCCATGGGCTGGCGATTGTTGATGGATGAGCACGTGTCCATTGATCGAGGCTCAGACTCCTTAAAACTCGTGGGTGTGCAGAACTGGGGTGGAGGTAGGTTCCCAAAATATGGAGATCTCAAAAAAACATCAGAAGGGCTACAACCAGCAGATTTTAAAGTCCTTTTATCCCATGATCCTACCCACTGGGATGAGCAGGTCAAGGAAAGCCCAACCAACTTCCACTTAACGCTGAGTGGTCATACCCACGGGATGCAGATGGGTATCGAGATTCCAGGATGGATCAAATTGAGTCCCGCCTGGTTTGTGTACAAAAAATGGGCTGGTATCTATAAGGAGTACGATCGATTCCTGAATGTGAATAGAGGTTTTGGATTTTTGGGATATTCTGGAAGAGCTGGTATCTGGCCAGAGATTACCACTATAACTTTGAGGAAAGGCATCACTGATGCCAATTAATTATAAAACAGGAGATAATAATTGTTTTATATTTAGGTAAAATATTTTGAGATGGTAATTACTATAAAGCGAGGTGCCTCAAAAAAAAGCATCAAGAACATCTGGGAGAATCTAGTGAAAGATCTTAAGCCTAAAGGAGTGGATGCCTATAGTTTTGTTGGGAAAATTAGCTTGAAGAAAGATTCTTTAGAAATTCAAAAAGATCTACGCAGTGAGTGGGAATAAGCTTTTCCTAGATACGAATATCATTCTCTATTTGCTCAATGGTGATGAAACACTAGCTGAACTGCTAAACGCCAAACAGCTTTATATTTCTGTAATAACTGAACTGGAGCTACTAGCGTTCAAAGGAATAACTGAGGAGGAAGAACAGGTAATCAAAACTTTTGTGGCGCAGTGTAAAGTCATATCCATCACTAGTGCTATAAAAGCCGAAACTATAAGGATACGCAAACTTTACGGTACAAAACTTCCAGACAGTATTATTATAGCGACCGCCGTGTATCTCGAGATACCGTTAATAACGTCGGATTCGGATTTTGAAAAAGTACAAGAATTGACGCTATTCAAGTATGATAATAAATAAACCAGCTCAAACGATTTTTAAATATGGACCCATTAGGAAGACCTTTAGCGCTTAATTGGGCATTTTCCTTACATTTACATTACTAATTAGACTTTTCTATGTCAAAATTTGGGGAATTAATCAGCGCAAACGTTCCGGTCTTGTTTGACTTTTTTACAGAATGGAACGAGGACAGCGTGAGCATGCATCCCGTATTGCGGGAAGTGGCAGCAGCCGTAGGCGATACTGCAAGAATCATTAAGATAAATGTTGATAAAAATCCTGAACTAGCCGATGCCCTGCGTATCAAAGGCCTGCCTACACTCATTATCTACAAACAAGGCGAGATGAAATGGCGTCAAAGTGGGATACAGGACGGCAATGCCTTGATTGATCTATTGAATAAGTACAGTAGTCAAAACTGACTCATGCTGTAGCCTTCATTTCTAAGCCATTCTAGATACTCTGGCAATATTTTTTTGAGCGTATCAAATGCCTTTTCACTGTCGTGAAAGACAACAATACTGCCCGATCGCGTATTTTTCTTTAGAGCTTTTAGACAGCCATTTGGGTTTCCCCATTGATCAAAATCACCAGATAAAACATCCCAGAGGATTATTTTATAGTTCCTTTCGCGCAAGCGTCTTGCGGCTGTTGGTGTAATGCGCCCATAGGGAGGCCGGAAAAGCCTTGAATCGATCACAATCGAAGCTTTTTCCACATTCTCCACATATCGAGTAGTGGAGGTTTTCCAGCTATTCAGGTGGTTGTAGGTATGGTTTCCTACCTGGTGTCCTGCAAATCTAATTTTTTGAAATAGCTCTTGCTCTCGTTGTACGCAATCACCTATTAAAAAAAATGTTGCCTTAAAATCATATTCCGCAAGCTGATCCAATACAAAGTCTGTGACCACGGGAGTCGGTCCATCATCAAAAGTCAGATAAACAGATTTTTTCTGGCGATCGCCATGCCATAAAAAACCGCTAAATAAATTGCTGAACCAGTCCGGAATGCGATCTGGATAAAGCATTACTCCCTTACCGTATCACCCATAGGCTCAATGGTACGCTCAGCATCTGCATTATCGATTTCTGATTCTAGTAGTTTGATCAGCTCATCATCACGTTCTGCACCTGGCATTTTCAATTGCTCCTCTTCATTGTAGAAACGGGTGAAGGACATAACGTAGCTATTGAAGGTCTTGAACTGTTTTTCAATTTCCTTGTCATCTTCATAGTCAATCGCAGTTTGTACAAGTCCTCTATATCGTTCTATGGCGGTGATAACCTCCTGCCCAATTAATGCCTGCTCCTCTGCAGGTAGGGATTTGTAATAATTCAGTTCGTCCTGATATTTAAGTATAACTGCATTCAACAGTTTGCCAGCTTTCTGATTTTTACCAATCTCGTAATAACCTCTCACAAATGGTTCAATCATCGAATAATGTCCAAAATATGCCAGTGGCATCTTTTCCATACCTAGATCTAGAAGCTCTTCGGCTTTCGCATTCTGACCGTCTGCGGCTAGCGCCGTGGCAGCTCTAGTAATATTGCTGCGGTAGCCTACACTATTGCGGCGGGTTTCAACATCGTGGTAAATCTTGTCACTACCGCTGTTACCCCAATCCCAGCCCTTGATGATCTCATAAGCACGGTCGGGATTGATTCTTCCCATATCAAATGGATCACGCTCATTGGAAGGAGGTGTTTTTATAGGTGTTAATAAATAGGCCGTACCATCCAGTTGCAAATAATCCTTCATCCAGATATAATCCTCGTCACCGAAGGCACCGCCAGAAAAATAAATCGGACGTTCCCAATTATTTGCATTGATGATGTCCAGCATAAACATGCGGTTTTTGTAGACTAAGTTTGACTTGATATTGATGATGATCTCATCAACGATCTGGTCAGCATCCTTAGCAGCAACCACACCGTTCTTAAGTACAGCCGCCTTGTTCACGGGAATACGAATAGATCTGGTCGGGAAGGTGTGTTCTGAGTGATCATTGCGCAGCAACTCTTGTGTGATCTTACTATCACTAGCCACCCATTCCATCCATTTGTCAATATTCATGGTATCTGGAAAAACATAGTTGGGATCTTGCTGTGCTTGCCGTAGTCGCTCTTGAATTCTACCATCCTCATTTCCATACCACAGTGCATCCCTTGTACCATAAACGTACTTTTCGTGGGTAAGGGTAGATGGTACAGGCGCACTTTCATAAGCCTGTTTTTTCATGTCGTCCATGTACCAGTCCGTACTCAACAAAGAAGTACACACAATCCGAACGTCTGTACGGTAACCCTCTACTTCCTGGGCATACCACAATGGGAAGGTGTCGTTGTCACCTATGGTAAATAGTAAGGCGTTAGGCAGACAGCTGTCTAAGTATTTTTTGGCGCTTGCAAGCGCGGTGTATTTTTCTGAGCGGTCGTGGTCATCCCAGTTCTGAAAACCCATCAGTAAAGGCACGGCGAGAAAACAAACAGCCAGTGTGGCATACTTTATTGCTGGGCTTTTTACCTTTTCCCGTATTGCATCAAAGAGGGCGTACACGCCTATTCCTATCCACATGGCAAATACGAGGAATGAACCTACATAGGCATAATCCCGTTCCCGTACCTGAAACATGCTTTGGTTAAGGTAAACGATAATAGCAAGGCCTGTAAACAGGAAAAGCATCAAAGTCACAAAGAAGGATTTAGGATCATTTTTGGCATGAAATACTGCACCCAAAACTCCCAAAATAAGCGGTAGGAAAAAGTAGAAATTACGTCCTTTATTATTAAGCATGTCCTCACTCAAGTTGTCCTGTGAACCTAAACGCCAGGAGTCAATAAAGGAAATCCCACTCATCCAGTTCCCATCAAACCTATCCCAGTTGCCCTGCTCATCGTTTTGCTTGCCGGCAAAATTCCACATGAAATAGCGCATATACATATAACTTACCTGGTAGTTTACCAGATAGCTCAAGTTGTCAGAAAAAGAAGGTTTTTTGATGTCAATGGCCTCGCCTAGGGAGGTTATTGTTCGTATGTATTCATCTGCAGTTATACGGCCGCGTTCAAACTGGCGTTCATAATCGTCTAGAACACTCAGTAATTCTTGGTTACCTTGATAACCGGGCTTGATTTCATATTCTAGACCGCCCATAAAATCCACATAATTACTGGCACGGCTAGCGTCGGTCATACGCGGGAATATTCCCTTGTGCGCATCGTTTGAATTTTGGACTGCGTTTTCATATTGATTGACGATCACATATTTACCAGTTTCAAAATTGCGCTCGTATTTTGGTTTTTCGTCAATATACGGCTCGTCAGGATCCAGCCCAGCGTACATGTCAGTAAAGGATTCACCGTAAAAAAGTGCTGGCGCAGGATACTGCTCGCGATTGTAGTAGGCGAGTAGGGCGCGGGCATCGTTCGGGTTATTCTCATTGATGGGCGTTCCCGCATTGGCACGTATGGGTAACATCGTCCAGCTGGAAAATCCTATCAATACAAACATGATACAGATGGTTACGGTGTGTAGAATGGGCTTGTTCCGCTTTCGCGAAAGCGAAATCAACCACATAAATACTGCAACGATCATCACAAATGCGATGATGGTACCGCTGTTGAACGGTAAACCAATATCGTTGACAAAAAACACTTCCAGATACCCAAAAATACTAAGTGTGGTGGGTAGCAGCAGCTTAAACACGAATAGCAATACGGCGGTTACCGAGACGATAGCGAAAATAAAATTAAGTGGGGTAATCTTCTTGTAGTGCCTGAAATACCACAGCATTCCGATGGCTGGAATGGTTAAAATTCCCAGAAAGTGGACTCCAAAGGACAAACCTATGATGTAGGACATCAGGATAAGCCAGCGGTTGCCGCGTGGCAACATCATATCGCGCTCCCATAATAACCCCAGGTAAAACATGCTGGCCATGATGAGTGAGGCGGGCGCATAAACCTCTGCCTCCACTGCGTTGAACCAGAAACTGTCAGAAACGGCATAGGCCAGTGAGCCGATGAATGCTGCGCCTAAAATCATTGTTTCATCTACCCGATCTTTTAAAATATGCCTTTTGAGGAGTAGGGTTAGTGACCAAAACATAAATAAAATGGTGAACGCACTGGAAAATGCAGCCATTAGATTGACCATGTAGGCGATCTTGGAAGCCTCTGTCGCAAAAATCGCCGCTGTGGCAATCATCATCTGGTACAAGGGTGCTCCCGGTGGGTGACCTACCTCAAGTTTAGCCGATGTGGTAATGTATTCTCCTGCATCCCAGAAGCTTACGGTAGGTTCTACAGTGAGCCAGTAAACGGTAAGTGAGATAATAAAGACCGTCCAGCCTAGGATTTTATTGAGATTGTTATAAGATAATTTCATGGGTATTTTTAACAGCTGCTAAAATAGTAAATCTACAGGGATGCAGGTAAGAAGAACGCTGCAAGTACATTTTCATTTTGCGATGAAGAAAGTTTTTAAAAACAGTTGCAAGAAAACAGAATTGTTTTAAATTTGCAGCCTCAATTGTCCCATGGTGTAATGGTAACACAGCGGTTTTTGGTACCGTCGTTCAAGGTTCGAGTCCTTGTGGGACAACTGGTAAATCCCGATTCTTTATAGAGTCGGGATTTTTTGTTTCCTTTAAATCTATCAGCGTAAAACTTTATTGCGCTACGTTTTTTGCAATCCAGCTATTACAGGCATCTTCTAGCTCTTTTACCTTGTCAGGATTTCGGGATGATGGATCCCAAAAGGACACCTTTATTAAAAAGCTAATTTTAGCTAAATATCTGATGTTAGAAATACATTTTCCATTTTTTTTAGCTAAAAGACAGGAATTTTCATCTAGGATTTGAATTATACGCTGCTTTATAGATTTTGACAAAATCATAGTTCTTGGTTCACTAGGTGAGTTGCCGGTATCTTTTTTTAGTACGGTCAATTGGTCTTTCTTGGGCGGTACGACTGGTTACACCATACATCTAGCACGACAACCTGGTCCACTTACTATGCATGCAGTTTTGACAATTAATAATAAAAACAAGACTGATTGGAGCTATTCTTGAATCCTTTATTATAGGCACAATCACTGACGCTATGTTAGCTGCCTTATGGATATTTATATTGTCGTAGGGCAATGCTTTCCTATAGAAATGGATGACCGAATGTATATTCTAGCAAATAAAGAGAACATGTAAATACAAAGGACTAGTTGCGCAGATGATAAAGATCCCCAGCGAAATCTGTTATCAAGCCGTCGACTCCCATTTTCATCAAACTTTTCATTTGGCTTTCATCATTAACAGTCCATGGAATAATTCTCATTCCCAAGCTGTGCACCTCATCAATCATGGATTGCGTAACGATCTGATGAAACGGACTAAATATCTCCGGTTGAAAACCAACAGCCGTAATGTGTTGGGCGATTGTTTTTGACTTGTCATCAGTTAGGTAAGCTACTGGAATGGCGGGATATGATTTTCTAACCTCCTGAATCTGTCGCGCATCAAACGACTGAATATAAAATCGGTTGTCGATACCTCTTGATTTCAAAACTTCTACCACGTTTCGAATTAATTCAGCAGGGGCTGGATGGTATTTGTTATCGCTTGTAAGGTTTGCCTTGATTTCAATATTCCAGATCACCGGTTTCATGTTGTTGCTGGTGGTGAACTGTTCAACACTGTCAATCATTTCGCCCAGCTCTGGAATATATGTTTTCAATTTTCCCTGTCGTGGATAGTTGGGATAATCCTTTGACCCTACATCGAACATGCGCACGTCCACGTAATCCATGTCATAGATGATATACTTTTTAGCATCTTCTTCAGGAATTTCATTACCTGCTGGATCTAGGCTGTAGATGCGATTGATGTAGGGATCGTGAGCGACCACGACTTTACCATCTGCCGTAAATTGCAAGTCCAGCTCAAGTGCGTTAGCGCCATCCAGCACCGCTTTGATCATGCCTTGTATCGTGTTTTCTGGCATGAGACCTCTAGTGCCACGGTGACCTTCTATCATAAATTTAGGAAAATCTATTTCATTTTTATTTGTTTTCTTTTTGCTCGCGCATCCGACTAGGCCCGCAACAAGTATTATGGTAGATAGTTTAAGAATTATTTTCATGCTACTTATTGTCATGATTGTGTTTATCGCTTTCGCGAAAGCGAAAACGCGCTCTATTTATTGCTATTTAATTTTGTAATTGATAGGGAATATAGGTCTATTAGCTACGATGTTTCCAACCTACATTGCAAAACCTCAAAAAAATACTATCTTTGCACTGTATTTGAGCAATATGAGGGGACAAAAGTCCCCTCTTTTTATAATATATGTTGGAAAAAAGAGTGCGTGAGTTACTGGATGCAGCCTTTGAGGAGCGGCCAGATTTGTTTTTGATCGACCTACAAGTAGGCACTGCTAACGAGATTAAAGTGATCGTCGATGGTGATAAGGATGTGATGGTTTCAGATTGTATTTTTGTTTCCAGAGCCGTAGAGCACCAGTTGGATCGAGAGGAAACAGATTTCTCACTCGAGGTAACCAGTGCAGGTGTTGGTAAGCCACTAACGCATTATCGCCAGTATGTGAAAAACATAGGTCGCACGTTAGAGTTGATCAGTAAGGATAAAGTAAAGGAAACCGGAGTACTGTCTGCTGCAGATGAGAATGGCGCTACAATAAAATGGAGCGCTCGTGAACCTAAGCCGGTGGGGAAAGGAAAGGTGACTGTTGATAAAGAATTGACACTGCCCTACAGTGATTTGAAGCAGGCAAAAGTT
>JBBSPH010000084.1:0-8760 GCA_038258985.1 Flavobacteriales bacterium | reverse complement strand
CGCCGGCACAGGTTGCAGCGCACCACGATGATCTGGGCATCCTTCTCGGCTACTCCCTTTTTCTCGTACGCCCACTTACGGGCAATCTTGATGGCAGTTTCTACCGCCTCAGCACCAGTATTCATGGGTAGCACTTTGTCAAATTGAAAATACTCCGTAATGTATTTTTCAAACTCGCCCAACTTGTTGTTATGGAATGCTCTGGAAGTTAGTGTTATGGTACGCGCCTGTTTATCCATTGCATCCACAATTGCTGGATGACAATGCCCTTGATTAACAGCACTATAAGCACTCAAGAAATCGTAATAACGCTTCCCATCCACATCCCAAACATAGACGCCTTCTCCTCGCTCCAGCACCACGGGTAACGGGTGATAATTGTGGGCTCCGTGCTCATTTTCAATATCTATATAATGTTGTGCTTTTTTGGACTCTACTGCGTTCATGTATATTTTTTTCTGTTGTCCGCAAATTACAGAAAAGTGGGTAGTTTTTCCTTACAGTTGGGTTAAACCTACTCTTACTTTCCCGCGCAAAATTATATACAGAACGACTTGAGATCTTGCGGATTCCCTTAGTTTTGCAGCTATGTCAAAAAGAAGAAGAAGAGCGCAGCAAACCTTTGAGAATGTTCCCGTTGTGGATGCTGGCGCACGTGGTAAAAGTGTTGCCAAAACTCCCGAAGGCGCCGTTATTTTCCTGACAGATGCCGTTCCAGGCGACGTTGTGGATATTACCACCTATAAAAAGAAAAAATCTTTTTATGAGGGCAACGTGACTAAATACCACACGCTTTCAGATCGCCGTACTACGCCGGTTTGCAAGCATTATGATACTTGCGGTGGTTGCAAGTGGCAGTCGATGGCCTATGAAAGCCAGTTGTATTTTAAGCAAAAAGAGGTTATGGAAAACCTCACTAGAATCGGTCACCTGGATCTTCCAGAAATGACTCCCATCAAGGGCAGCGACCAGCAGTATTACTACCGCAACAAGATGGAATTCAGCTTTTCGGCAAATCGATGGTTGACGTTGAAGGAGATCCAGTCAGATATCCAGCTGGATGACGAAGATAAAAAAGCCCTCGGTTTTCACATACCGGGCATGTGGGACAAGATCCTGCACCTGGATGAATGTCATTTGCACCCAGCCATTGGTGAGCAGATCAGGTTGGGAGTCCACGCTTTCGCGAAAGCGGAACACATCTCCTACTTCTCCCCACGAGAAAAAGCGGGCACTTTAAGAACTTTAATGCTACGTATGTCCAGTACGGGCGAGGTCATGGTGGTCATTCAGTTTTTTCAGGATCAACCGAAGCAACGCATCGCATTGCTGGACTATTTGAAGGAAAACTTCCCGCAAATTACCTCGCTGCAATACATTATCAACGAGAAGGCAAACGACACGATCTATGATCAGGATGTGGTACTCTACCATGGCGCAGACCACATTATGGAACAGATGGAAGGACTTCAATTTAAAATAAGCGCCAAGTCTTTTTACCAAACCAATAGCGCCCAGGCGTATGAATTGTATAAAATCACCCGCGATTTTGCCGGACTGGACGGCTCACAAATCGTATACGATCTATACACGGGAACCGGAACAATCGCACAATTTGTGGCTGGACAAGCAGCCAAAGTCGTAGGCATTGAATCTGTGCCACAAGCCATTGAAGATGCGCAGGCAAATGCCTTGCATAATAAGGTAGACAATGCGGAGTTCTATGTAGGTGACATGCGCGAGGTCTTTACGGCAGATTTTATCGCGACTCATGGTACGCCAGATGTAATAATTACCGACCCGCCACGCGATGGAATGCACAAGGATGTAGTAGCGCAGTTGTTACAACTGGCAGCGCCTAGGATTGTGTATGTAAGTTGCAACAGCGCCACACAGGCGCGCGATCTTGCGCTGCTGGATGAGATTTATAAAGTGGTGCGCGTCCAACCGGTCGACATGTTCCCACAAACACACCATGTTGAAAATGTGGTACTCTTAGAATTGAAGAAATGAATTTAATGAAGAATTACATGGCGCTCGTTTTGGTGGCGCTCAGCTTATTTTCCTGTAAAGAAGATACGCCAGAAACTCCTGAAGAAACTGCGGCTAAAAAAACGGTCATCTCAGGACAGGTTTCCAATGCGGCAAATGCTGGTGTAGATAAATTAACCGTTTATCTCTACGATTACCTCAAGACTGATTATGAAGAATTTACGGCAGATCTTGATGAAACTGGTAATTTTAAGGTCACTATCTCACTAAATCATGCCGCAGAAATGACCGTCGTCGGCGCTGCACAATTTAGCATTATTGCCGTACCGGGAGATTCTATTCACGTTGCTTATACTGCTACAGCTATTGATAGTCTCAAAGCAGGTATCACCTATAAATTTACCGGTGATCGTAATACCGCAAATGAGCGTTTGATGGCTTACAAGAAGGAGTTCCCGCTCAACGTTCAGCCGTATTATGAATCCAATAGCGACCTAGCTACCCAAGAATTTATCGATTATATTGAGGGAAGCCAGCAAACCCTAAAGCGTTTTCACGCTACTTTTCTCAAAAGTGATGACGATAGCGTTTTAAAGGATTACGTCGCTGCCCAAGAAAAATTCTACCTGCCTACCACACGACTGGATTTTGCCAACTACCGCAGTTACTATGGATTTGAAGTACCAGATGCAGACGGCGCCTATTATGATTTTGTAGAAGAGATACCTACTATGAATCATGCTGACCTTGTCAATACGGGAACCGTACAACGATTGATCTATAATCTTACCTACCATTTGCGCAGTACCGCCCGTGCAACTTTGGGAGAAGATATAGAGGATGATGCAATGGATGTAAAAGCGATCGAGCTCGCATCTTCTTTTGAAGATAAAGGACTTTTGAAAGATTATGTACTTCATGATCTCGTGTACGGTAGTTTAGAAAATCATAATCTGGCCGTGTACGAGCAGTCTACCAGTGTTATTGAGGAAAACATATACAACGCGAAGATCAAAAAATCAATTACAGACAGATATGATAAAGAAAAGGAGTTATTAAAATCACCCGAATTACCTGAAGAAGCAGAGTTGCTTACATTCACTTCTGACAATCCAGTAGATTATCTGGAGGAGATCGTTGCAAACGCAAATGGGAAAGTGATTTATATTGACAACTGGGCTACCTGGTGTGGTCCCTGCAAGGTGGAATTCAAGGACGCGTCACCAAAGCTTCATGAAAAATTTAATGACGATGTTGAGTTTGTGTACTTCTGTCACAATAGTGAGCGTCGTACCTACATACCGTCAATCGCGCAATTCAAGATAAAGGGAAAACATTACTTCCTAGAAGATGATGCCTCGGCGGTAATTGCACAACAAATCAATCTGGAGGGTTTTCCTACCTACACGATTTTCAATAAGGCTGGCGAAATGGTGCAATCTGACTATATTCACAGACCGAGTTACCCAGAAACTACAGAACTCCTGACTAAATTGATCAATGAATAAGTATTCCCTGCTCGTGATATTGTTGGTTATCCTTTGCTCCATGGCCTCATGTGAAAAAGACGACCTATGTATTCCCGAAGAAGCAGCGACGCCACGATTGATTATTTTATTTACAGACAATAACAACCCATTGATCAGGAAACCAGTAGAAAGCCTGCAAGTGATTGAATCTATCTCTGGAACAGCAGTTCCCTTGAACGCGGCCGGAGTGCAGGTATTGACCCAGGTGGATTCTATCGCCATTCCACTACGTATTGATCAAAATACTACACAGTATCGTTTTGAGAGAACGTTGAATGGCGCACTCAATCCCGATCCCATCAATTTTAATTATACCATCGGTGAGCAGTACATCAATCGCGCCTGCGGGTTTAAAGCAATTTATAGCGAGTTAACCAGAGATATTCCTTTAGAAACTCCCGCAAATCCTTGGATCAGAAATGTGCTGGTCAGAAATAGTACGATTACCTCAAACCAAGACATTCATGTGGAGATACGTCACTAGCATTTTAATATTCTTGGTTTCACATGCAGCAATGGCGCAGGGTGATGAAACACCTGTAATCAAGAACGATTCCACTACTTATGAGGCTACGTATGGCTTAAGGGTAGGCATTGATATTGCCAGCTTGCTGCGCACCGCTTTGGATGAAGAGTATACCGGATTGCAAATAATGGGCGACTATCGCTTGACCGATCGCTGGTATGTTGCAGCGGAGTTGGGCAACGAGGCTGTTGATAGAGAGACAAATCAGATTGACTTTGAGACCAATGGCTCTTTCATAAAACTGGGAGCAGATTATAATTTTTACAAGAATTGGCTAGACATGGATAACATGATCTACGTAGGATTCCGTGTAGGTGCGGCTAACTATTCCCAGACGCTTGATCGATTTGATTACTATCAGGATAATAACCTTTTTCCTGTTGAATCAGTTTTTCCAAGAACAGAAACTACTGGATTGACCGCCATTTGGGGAGAGCTTCAAGCAGGACTTAAGGTGCAGGTGCTCAACAATGTGTACATGAGCCTCAACGTCCAATTAAAACGCAGTATTACCGAGGATGCTCCAGAAAACTTCGACAATCTATATATCCCTGGATTCGGCCGCACGTATGACACCAATGAAATCGGTGTGGGTTACTCCTACGGTCTCACGTACCGTATTCCGTTTTTTAAAAAGTAGATTTTCGATAGTTTCTGTAAAGTTTGGTTTTTTCCGCTTTCGCGAAAGCGGAATTCCTGCAACCATTCTATACCCAAAAACAAAATTCTCCTTTCAACATAACCAACTAGCTGGATTTTTTCATGACTACGATAGAAGATTTCTGGAAACGTTTTAAAAGAAGCTACCCGACTTACGCCAACGAGGCTCAACCAGCTACATTTTATTTTTGCGATAACCAAACCGATGCAGATGAATGTGCGCGATTAACGGCGGCCGGTACAAAACAGGCAACATCTACCTCGTTATGGTGGTTTGAAAAGAATGGCGAGCCACTACCTGAGCCTGGATCGTTATACATCATCACAAATTGGCAGGGCAATCCTGTAGCCATAGTAAAAACAGTAGCGGTATCACTCGTTAAATTCAAAGATATCACTGCAAATTATGCAGCAATAGAGGGTGAGGGCGATCTATCCCTGAACTATTGGAAAGAGGTTCATTGGACATATTATGCCCGTGAAATGCAAACCAGCGGCCAGCAACCAGATCAAGACATGCTCATCGTGTGTGAGCAATTCAAGACTATTTTCACCTAAGGTTTATAAAAAGCAGCTAAACAAAGACAGCCTTTTCCTTCTAGGAAAAGGCTGTGATTTGATGTTTGTATTCCCTATTCCTCCTCGTCAGACAAGGTAGAAAGCAAATCGTTTTCTTGCAGAATATTGTACCACTGGACTACTTTTTTAATATCGCTGGCATATACGCGCTCCTCATCGTATTCTGGTAGGACTTCTTTGAAATAAGCGGCAAGTTCTTTCTTATCTGCTTGATGGCTTAAAGCCGCACCCTTATTTTCCTTACTCGCAATTTTATTGAATACCTCTTTCAAGGGCATTTCTGCGGCATGGGTATAAATGGAAATATCCTTCAATACGCTTACATTGTGATTCATCCCTATAATCGAAGTCTTATTATCGATCAATGATTCTACTACAAAACCACTACGTGCCTTGGTTTTCAATTTGTACAAACCTGGTTTACCTGTAATGGATAAGATGCTTTCTAAACTCATATTTCTTTTTTATGCGGTAGCAAATATATAAAACCGTTGCTATTGCCGTCCCTTTACATCAGGAAAACGCATGCGGTAATCCACATTTGTCTTGCCTTTGGAAATGTTATTCAATTTATTTTTTATCAAACGCTTTTTGAGGGAAGAGATTTTATCTGTAAACAAAATTCCTTCAATATGGTCATACTCATGCTGTATAACCCTCGCTACAAGACCATTAAAGGTCTGGGTATGGTTCTCAAACTTTTCATCCTGAAAACTAATTGTTACCGTTTCTGGCCTAAAAACGTCCTCGCGCACATTGGGAATACTTAAACAGCCCTCGTTAAATGCCCATTCGTCACCCGTTTCTTCTATAATCCTAGCATTGATGAAGCATTGCTTGAATCCAGCAAGTTCTTTCTGTTCTTCCTGACTAAGGTCTGGATCGTCACTAAATGGCTCTGTATCTACCATAAACATGCGTATAGGCATACCAACCTGCGGTGCCGCGAGTCCCACGCCGCTAGCATTATACATGGTTTCCCACATGTTTTCAATGATCTCTTTCAATTGCGGATAATCAGCAGAAATTGCTTCGGCTTCCTTTCTCAGTACGGGATCACCGTAGGCTACTATGGGTAAAATCATTGTAAATGACTTTTTAAAAATTAACTTTTCGGTCCATGTAGGACTGCAAAATGATGGTTGCGGCAATCTCGTCTACCAGTGCTTTATTGCGCCGTTGCTTTTTGTTCAGACCACTATCAATCATGGTCTGGAAGGCCATTTTGGAAGTGAACCGCTCGTCAACGCGTTCTACATTGATTGCTGGATATTGGATTTGTACCGCTTTCGCGAAAGCGGAAATCACGCCACCCAATTCACTATCGGTATAATCCATCTGTTTAGGCTCGCCCACAACAATCGTCTCCACAAGTTCCTTGCTCAAATATTCCTTCAACCACTCATTCAGAGTCTTGGTTTCTACCGTACAGAGGCCAGAGGCAATGATTTGCATGGGATCAGTCACGGCTATGCCGGTTCTTTTCTTCCCATAATCGATGGCCATGATGCGCTTCATATTTTGCAAAAGTAGTAATAATAAGTGATCATGCCTTGAGCCGGAGAAACGGCACAGCTGGGTTGGTGATCAAATAAGAATTTACGTTTTATATTTGGTGCTCTAAAATCAGGAAATTGGAACAGATCAAAAATGTTATCGAGAACGCGTGGGAAGACCGCAGTTTATTAGAAAACAAGGTTACACAAGACGCGATACGCAATGTCATTGACTTACTGGATACCGGCGAGTTGAGGGTTGCACAGCCTACAGAGGACGGCTGGCAAGTCAACGAGTGGGTCAAGAAAGCAGTGGTTCTCTATTTCCCGATACAAAAAATGGAAACGATGGAATGCGGCCCGTTGGAATTTCATGATAAAATCCCACTCAAAAGAGGTTATAAAGATCGCGGCATACGTGTGGTACCGCATGCGGTCGCCAGACACGGAGCGTATATTTCCAAGGGCGTTATCCTGATGCCCAGCTATGTCAACATAGGCGCGCACATAGGCGAGGGCACCATGGTGGACACATGGGCAACCGTGGGTAGTTGTGCACAAATAGGATCTAACGTACACTTAAGTGGTGGTGTGGGCATAGGTGGAGTTCTAGAACCGCTGCAGGCTGCTCCAGTGATCATCGAGGACAATGCCTTTATAGGATCACGTTGCATTGTGGTTGAGGGCGTACGTGTAGAAAAAGAAGCGGTGCTGGGCGCAAATGTTGTACTGACCGCAAGTACAAAAATCATTGACGTGACTGGCGACGAACCGAAAGAAATGAAAGGCGTGGTTCCCGCTCGATCGGTAGTAATTCCGGGCAGTTATGCCAAAGAATTCCCTGCAGGAACCTTCAATGTTCCCTGTGCACTTATTATAGGAACCCGCAAGGAAAGCACCAATAAAAAAACCTCACTAAACGATGCCCTGCGCGAGTATGATGTAGCTGTCTAGTGAAAATCCTGCTCATTCAATACCAGATGCTGGGTGATGTGCTTACGACCAGCGCCCTACTGGCACCACTTAAAAGCCATTTTCCTGATGCTACGATCGATTTTTTAATTGACCGGCCTGCTTTGCAGGTAATGGAGGGTAATCCTTATGTAGATAACTATATTCTACCCAAGGCTTCTTTTAAAAACTCAACGGTAGATGTGCTCCGCCTTGCTTTGGAACTCAGGAAATCCCGCTATGACGTAGTCATTGATGTTTATGGCAAACTGCGCAGCCAATTGATAACAGCACTATCCGGTGCCGACATCAAAATAGGCTGGAAAAAAAACACCCTATCCAGGTTTTACTCTCATCCAGTCCAACGTATAAAAAATCCAACCCAGGGCATGAGCCTAGCCATTGAAAACAGGCTACTTTTACTAGAACCGCTAGGGATTAAACCTCAACCCATTTTTCCAGAAATATATTTGAAGGAGCAAGAGGTGAAGGCTGCACGGTTATTATTTCAACAACACGGCATAGACCAAGGAAGGCCGGTATACATGATATCGCTTCTAGGTAGTAATGAAGCTAAGACCTATCCTGTGGAGTATATGGCGCAAGTCATTGACTACATTTGCTCCCAAAAGCCGCAGGCACAGATCCTATTTAATTACCTACCCAGCCAAATCGAGGATGCTAGAAAGATCTATGGCTTGTTGGCTGACGAGCACAAGGAAAAAGTGCATTTTGATTTTTATGCGCGCAATCTTCGCGAGTTTCTTGCTATTACTTCGTTATGCGATGCCATGATAGGTAATGAGGGCGGTGCGGTAAATATGGCCAAAGCCTTGCACGTAAAAAGCTTTATCATTTTTGCACCCTACTTGAACAAAGCGAACTGGTTTGGAAATGTAGAAAAAGATCATGTCGCCGTACATCTGGGAGATTTCATACCAATTACAACCCAAGATATCGCTATCGCGAAAAAAAACCCGGCCTCCTATTACCGCAAGTTTGAACCTAAGCTTATCTTCCCTGCTTT
>JBBSPH010000083.1:0-8763 GCA_038258985.1 Flavobacteriales bacterium | reverse complement strand
TCTGTTTGTAATAAATCAAATTTCATTTTCATGCGGGACAAAGATAAGTTTCTAGTAGGAAGTTTGAAGTGGTATTAAGTATCAAGTACAAAGTATTAAGACGACATAAGACCTGTTAGGTTTTCACGATGCTCGTCACAATTGTTACATTCAAACCTTGCCGATGTAAAACGTATGATTTGTTTGATTCTCGATTTGCTCAAATCTCACTGCCTAAGACGTTTGACGTTTTTAACGAGACGCTGCGTTTTGTTGATTCAGCCATCCGTTTCAGGTAAATTCAATTGAATGTTTCAACGCAAATCTTACAGAACAAAAAGCAAAAGTCATACATCTTAAGTCACGAGAGTGCCCGAAGGACACACGAGCGTCGTTTGTCAATTTTATTATCGGATTTCGAAAAAGGTATTGCACAAACACCCATCTCTTATCTTTCCTCTTAGGGAAGTCGATACATTGCAGTTACATCGACCTTAGTGTAAAACTCAAACATTCTTGTTTCCCTTGAAGCATTGCATTGAGCGCAGCCGAAATGGAAATGCCGAAGGCAATGGGTAGTTTATGAAAATCAAATTTTTAATGATTCACTAATCTCTACCCTTTACAATAGTACCAGTTCATACAATTTCCGCGATCACCCAAATTTATAACCTCCATAAAACAAGTCATTCGTCTTTTGTCACTAGGGTTCCCGCAGGAAGCACGAGCGTCGTTCGTCCTTTTGGATTTAGGTTTGGTCTTAAGTTTAAGTTTCTCCAGTTTGTTCACAAAACCATTCAAATCGTTGATAAATCAAAATCGTCCTAAAAGCCATTGGCGTAGGAACTCCCTACCTTTACGGTTACTAACTAATATTTACAAAATGGCTGATATACAGCGTTTAAAAGATGTAGTCTCACAGGTACGCCGCGATATCGTTCGCCAGGTGCATGCCGTAAATAGTGGCCATCCTGGCGGCTCGTTGGGTTGCACGGAATTTATCGTTGCACTTTATAATGAGATCATGGAGCATAATCCATCCTTTGATATGGATGGTAAAAATGAGGATCTTTTCTTCCTTTCCAACGGTCACATTTCGCCGGTATTCTACAGTGTTTTAGCCCATGCGGGTTATTTCCCTAAGGAGGAATTATCAACTTTCCGTAAGCTTAACTCTCGCTTGCAGGGTCACCCAACAACTCATGAGGGCTTACCGGGAGTACGCATAGCAAGTGGATCGCTGGGTCAGGGAATGAGTGTTGCCATAGGTGCGGCGCATGCTAAAAAACTCAATGGTGATGATAAAACCGTCTTCACCCTGCACGGTGACGGTGAATTGCAGGAAGGCCAGAACTGGGAAGCTATCATGTATGCCAGCGCTAACCACGTGGATAACCTGATCTCGACCATCGATGTAAACGGGCAGCAAATAGACGGTAGCACTGACAGTGTACTGGCTTTAGGTGATCTAAAAAATAAGTTTGAGGCATTCGGCTGGCAGGTTGTTACCATTGAGAAAGGAAACGATCTAGCATCAGTTCTTGCAGGAATAAATGAGGCTGTTTCGCTTTCGCGAAAGCGCAAACCCACCTGCATCCTGCTTCATACTGAAATGGGTCATGGTGTTGATTTCATGATGGGATCTCACGAGTGGCACGGTGTAGCGCCGAATGATGCGCAACTAGAAGATGCCTTGAGCCAAAACCCAGAAACTCTGGGCGACTACTAATCAAAAAACGACCGCACATCGCGGTACGCATTTATGAAAACATATACAAATACAGGAAATAAGGATACGAGAAGCGGTTTTGGCGCTGGGCTGGAAGAGTTGGGAAAATCGAATGAAAACGTGGTCGCACTTTGTGCAGACCTTACTGGATCACTCAAAATGAATGCCTTTGCAGACGCGCATCCAGATCGGTTTTTTCAAATAGGAATCGCCGAAGCCAACATGATAGGCATCGCAGCCGGAATGACCATCGGTGGTAAAATTCCTTTTACAGGGACTTTTGCCAACTTTTCTACCGGTCGTGTTTATGACCAGATTAGACAAAGTGTTGCCTACTCTGATAAAAATGTAAAAATCTGTGCATCACACTCTGGACTTACTTTAGGTGAGGATGGAGCAACCCACCAAATATTGGAAGATATAGGGTTGATGAAAATGTTGCCTGGAATGACCGTGATCAACACATGCGATTACAACCAGACTAGAGCAGCAACGCTAGCCATTGCAGACTTTCACGGACCCGTTTATCTACGATTCGGTCGCCCTAAGGTGGCCAACTTTACTCCTGAGGATGCAAGTACGTTCAAAATAGGAAAAGCGGTCCTACTTCAAGAAGGAACTGATGTAACTATCATAGCCACTGGACACCTGGTCTGGGAAGCACTTGAAGCTGCAAAAGAACTGCATGAAAAGGGCATAAGTGCAGAAGTCATCAACATCCACACCATCAAACCATTGGATGAAGAGGCCATCATCAAATCGGTTAAGAAAACAGGTTGCATCGTTACTGCAGAGGAGCACAACTACATGGGCGGCCTAGGAGAAAGCGTGGCAAGAACGCTTGCACAGCATACGCCAACGCCTCAGGAATTTGTGGCGACACAGGACACTTTCGGTGAGAGTGGTACGCCAGAGGAATTATTGGAAAAATACGGATTGAATGCAGAGAATATTGCACTGAAAGCCATGAAGGTAATTAAGCGTAAAAAATAACTGACTGAAAGGAGGAGATAGCATCCCAAAAACCGGAGTAAACAAAATGCCCTGAAAGAGTTTCTTTCAGGGCATTTTGTTTAGGTCTGATGCGAGTATTTAGACCTCCGTCCTGTTGTCTAGATAATCTGGAATTCCATCGCCGTCAGTATCCCTCGCATCGCTGGGATTACCATCACCGTTGGGATCTGCATTTTCTAGTCGTGTAGGGATACCGTCATTATCGTCGTCGCTGTCAAGGTAATTGAGACCGGTATCTCCATCTGTATCATCAGCACCATTCAATGAACTGAAACGTCCATCACCATTGAGATCCTCAAACCTTGATAGTATCCCATCACCGTCATGATCGGTGACTTGTACTTTGTGTAGCTTAAACCTAAAGACTAACGGAGAATAAGGGGGGATGATACCTTGTGGTCTGTTGAAATAGCCTAAACCAGAAGGGAAAAACATTGCTCCTGTGCCACTGCCTTTATATGATATTGTACCATCGCTATTGGGTATTATTTGAGCTGCATCATTGAACTCCTCTATTCCAACCGCAAATCCTTCTACGACACCGGGCAAATCGAACCAAACAGAATTAACACTGCTATCAAATTGAACGCCGTTCAATAAACTGCCTTTATATTCTACTAACGTGCTATCGGCAAAGGTTGGTCGACCATCGCCCTGGCCTTGACGAATATTTAAAACAAATACTTTGTAATCAATAGTTCCTAAACGTACCATTTTAGTAGTTACAAGTTCAGATAGAGGGGTCTGACCAGAAGTTGCAGCGTCCATCTCAAAAAACTCTATTTCTATATTATTATCATCTGGAGCATTTTGAAAATCCTCCTCATTGTAATAATGAGTTTGTAAAAACTTAGTTATGCTGTCCAAGTCCTCGTCATACACCTCTTGTGGATCGCGCAGCTCAATCTGGGGAGCATCGTCATCACTACCACAAGAAATAAGAAGTAGTGTAGTTAATACAGTTAAAAATCCTAATTTTATATTTTTCATCAAGCGTTTTTTCAGGTGGCAAAGATACTATTTCTGGCTATTTTTGTGGATATAACGCGATTTTAAACAGCATCTTATGCGTATTGATAAATATCTCTGGTCCATCCGTTATTATAAGACGAGAAGCAAAGCTACAGATGCGGCCAAAAAAGGAAGATTTAGGGTTAATGGTGATATCGTCAAACCAGCACGCGATGTTTTCCCTGGCGATTTGATAACACTACGCAAGGATCAGATCGATTATCAGGTTGAAGTTCTAGACCTTCCCGAAAGCCGTGTGGGTGCAAAACTGGTCAACCTATATAGAATTGACCGTACGCCACAGGAAAGCTTTGAAGCTCGCAAGATGATCGAGATGAATCAAGACTATTACCGCCGTAAGGGTGAGGGACGACCAACTAAAAAGGATCGACGAGATCTGGATGATGTGCTGGATCAACCTGGAGATGTAGAATAAAGGAATGTGCAGGGGGCTTGGTAGATGTTTCGCTTTAGCGAAAGCGAAACAATCCAACCTACTTTTATAAATAGTATTAACTATAACCTATGGAAATTCTTAACCACGAGCAGATCAGCAATAAAATAAGGCGCATCGCCTACCAGATTGCAGAGGTTTATATGGAACACGATAAACTGATTCTTGCGGGAATTGCTGATGGTGGCTACATCCTTGCCCAAAAATTGAAGTCGGAACTGAGCAATATTTGCGATTTTGAAGTGATTTTATGCGAGGTGACTATGGATAAAAAAAATCCACTAGATACCGTAAAAACAAGTTTACCCGCCTTTGAATACGAAAATCAAGGAATCGTACTTTGCGATGATGTGCTTAACTCTGGAACGACATTGATCTATGCTGTGCGTCATTTTCTAGAAGTGCCAGTAAAGAAATTTAAAACCGCCGTGCTCGTTAACCGCAACCATAAAAAGTTTCCAGTAAAAGCAGATTTTAAGGGCATTTCTCTATCTACGACGATAGAAGAGCACATTCAAGTTGATATAGAGTCGTCAACTTATAGCATTAGTCTGCACTAATTCCATAATTTCTTGAGCAAGTTGGGTTGGAGTTTTACGCTCAATTCCTAAGCTATAATCTGCCTTATCATAAAAGGAAGCACGTTCAAATAGGTGTTTGCCTATAAATTCTGCCAGATCATTTTGAGTTTCAATACTAGCAATAAGTGGTCGATGGGATTTTTCAGGAAACAGGCGAGCCGTTAAAAAAGGAACATTAGCTCTCAAATAAAAAGAAATCGATTGGGCAGTATCTCGCAATAATTCCATTGAATTATAATAACATGGAGTACCACCACCAAGTGATAGAATGACCTTTTTGGATGTTTGGAGAACACTTTTCAAGCAGTTGTGCTCCACTTTTCTAAAATAAATAACGCCTTTTTGATGAATTATCTGAGCAATAGACATTTTTTCCTGCGCTTCAATAAAAACGTCGAGGTCCAGGTGCTCCCAACCCATTGATGTTGCAAGTTGCTGTCCCACAGTGGTTTTTCCAGAACCCATGTACCCTAGTAAAACAATAATTGTCGGCTCATTTACGACCATAGCGTCACTTCTAATTTTCTTTCAAATTTATAGCAAAAAGATTAGCAGGTTATCCATGATACGTTTTATATTTGCACCCGCATTTAGAATAGCCGACTTGGTAGCTCAGCTGGTAGAGCATCACACTTTTAATGTGAGGGTCCTGGGTTCGAACCCCAGCCAAGTCACGAAAGCCGTAAGGCCATAAAAGTCCTTATTTGATAAGGACTTTTTTTATACCCGGGTGCTGAAATTGGTAGACAGGCACGGTTGAGGGCCGTGTGTATTTATACGTGTGGGTTCAAGTCCCATTCCGGGTACAGAGCCTTGAAGATGATCACATCTTTGAGGCTTTTTTCTATTTATGGTGGTTGAACTGGAAGATTGAAAATATGAGCTTCACAATACCTCCCATCCCTTTTAATCAAGTAATTTCTAGCAAGCAGCATTTACACTTTCCTTCGTCTTTATTAAAACCGTAAGATATCAAGTTGTTGAAATATATTTTTAACAAAATCTCTAAAAGATCCAAATGTTATTTAAGCCAACACCATGACTTTAGAAAGCAAAAACCACACTATACTCTTGCGGTTTTTACCTAAAAAGGGAGAAAGCATGTTTTTATAACCTTTTCTGCTCTTTAATCTTTTACGAAAATTCGGTTGGTTTTTTAATTAATTTTGAAAAGAAACTCAATAATGAGCCAGTAATGTTAATTGGCAGGATTTTCTTCGACCTAGACCAAGAAATCTTACTAGAAAACCAAAAGACTTTCAAGGATATTTAACCTATTCTGAAACATATTGAATAACCAACCATATGCCAAATAAAATAGCTGTTATAGGCTCTGGATTTTCCTCACTTGCCGCGGCATCCTACCTTGCCCAGGCAGGTCATGAGGTTACCATATTTGAAAAAAATGACACCGTTGGTGGACGTGCGAGAAGATTAGAAAAAGATGGATTTACCTTTGATATAGGTCCATCATGGTACTGGATGCCAGATATCTTTGAGCGTTTTTTTGCAGACTTTGGCAAAACTCCGTCAGACTATTATCACTTGGATAAACTAGATCCAGCATACTCGGTTTATTTTAAAAATGACCGGATTCAAATAGGTGCTCATCTTGAGGTTATCAAAAAGACCTTTGAGGATGTAGAAACCGGTAGTGCAGAAAAGCTACAGGAGTTTATGGATAAGTCAAGAGAGAATTATGACATTGCCATTCGAGATTTGGTGTACCGTCCAGGCGAGTCTCCTTTAGAATTAGTGACCTCTAAAACAGTTAAAAAGTTAGGAGCCTTTATCGGTAATGTTTCTAAGGATGTGCGTAAAAAATTTAAGGATCCACGACTGGTTTCCATATTAGAATTTCCTGTACTATTCTTGGGAGCAACTCCCGGAAATACGCCCAGCTTCTATAATTTTATGAACTATGCTGATTTTGGCCTAGGGACCTGGCATCCCAAAGGCGGAATGTATGAGGTAATATTGGGGATGAAAAAACTTGCCCAGGAATTGGGTGTGGTTATCAAAACAAATTCACCCGTTACCGAAATTTTGGTAAATAAAGATAAGGTGGCAGATGGCATTTCTTTGGATGGTGAAATTCACTTATTTGACACTGTCCTATCCGGCGCAGATTACCATCACTCCGAAACACTATTGGATCCTGAACACCGTCAATATTCCGAAAGCTATTGGGAGAAAAAAACCTTTGCACCTAGCTCCCTTATTTTTTATGTGGGTTTTGATAAGAAATTGAAAAATGTGAATCACCACAATCTCTTTTTTGACACCGATTTCACAAAGCATGCAAACGAGATCTATGAAGATCCCAAGTGGCCCGAGGATCCCTTATTCTACGCAAACTTCACCTCTATCACTGATGACACCGCGCCAGAAGGTTGCGAGAATGGTTTTTTCTTAATTCCATTAGCGCCAGGTTTAGAAGACACGCCAGCTTTGAGGGAAGAATATTTTGAAAAGATCATGGATAGGTTTGAAAAATTAACCGACCAAAATGTGATAGAAAATATCCTGTTTAAGGAATCTTTTTGTGTGAACGATTTTAAAAAAGCTTATAATAGCTACAAGGGTAATGCCTACGGAATGGCAAATACACTATTGCAAACTGCATTTCTTAGACCCAATTTAAGAAGTAGAAAAGTAAAAAGCCTTTTCTTTACAGGTCAATTAACCGTTCCAGGACCAGGCGTGCCGCCATCATTAATTTCTGGAAAGTTAGCCGCACAACTGATAAACAAACACTTGAGTACATGAAAAGCATCTTTGACGAGGTCTCTAGGCAGTGCAGCAAGGCAGTAACAAATAATTACAGCACCTCTTTCTCGCTTGCTAGCAAGATGTTAGGGCCGTCCATACGACAGGACATCCATAATATTTATGGCTTTGTGCGTTTTGCAGACGAGATCGTGGATACTTTCCATGATTATGATAAGCGCAGTTTATTGGAGCGTTTTGAAAAGGATCTTGCTTTAGCGATTGAAGAAAAAATCAGTCTTAATCCTATTTTAAATTCCTTTCAAGAAACGGTCAACAAATACAACATTACACCAGATATGTATGGTGCATTTATTCATAGTATGCGTTTAGATTTGGATAAAAGCGTTTACCTGACAGAGGATGAATACAAAAACTATATTTACGGTAGTGCAGACGTTGTAGGTCTTATGTCTCTAAAGGTATTTGTTAAAGGTGACCAACAGAAATATGATGACTTGAAGGAAGATGCCATGAGATTGGGCAGTGCTTTTCAAAAAGTCAATTTCCTTCGTGATCTCAAGGCAGATTTGGATATATTGGAAAGAAGCTACTTCCCGAATACGGATCTTCAAGATTTGAAAGAGGAAGATAAAGCACGATTGATTGAAGAAATCAAAGCAGATTTTGACGCAGGCCTCAAAGGAATACAACGCTTACCGGTAGAAGCAAAATTAGGCGTTTATACTGCCTACGTTTATTACCGCAGATTACTTACCAGACTGGAACGCACACCTTCTGCTGAGATAAGAAATACCCGCATACGCGTTCCCAATTATGAAAAAATAGGTCTACTGGCTAAAGGTTATGTAAGCTATAGACTAAACTTAATTTAGCAATGGAAGTATTTTACTGGTCACTCATATTTGTCACCACTTTTGCCATCATGGAATTCAATGCATGGATTATCCATAAATACATTATGCATGGTTTTTTATGGAACCTGCATGAAGACCACCACCATAAAACCCACGATAGCTGGTTTGAGAAAAACGATTGGTTTTTTGTCTTTTTTGCGAGTATAAGTATCACGTTCAAATTATTGCATAGTTTTCTCGACATATGGTGGGCCTTGCCTATAAGCGCTGGGATTTTTGCTTATGGTGTTGCTTATTTCGTGGTACACGATATATTTATACACCAGCGTTTCAAATGGTTGCGCGAGGCAAATAACATGTACGCCCGTGGTGTGAGACGTGCTCACAAGATCCACCACAAACACCTAG
>JBBSPH010000082.1:0-8769 GCA_038258985.1 Flavobacteriales bacterium | reverse complement strand
CAAAAGGTAGTAACCTAACCAATGTTGAGACCAATAAAAATGACGAAGCTACCCAGTACTTCATTATTGAAGACCTAGAGCGCATTCTAACAAACATCGAACAAAGCACGATGGGAACCGAAAGCGAGGACGACTTCATTAGTCTATTTGAAGATCTAGATCTGACTTCTGGAAAATTGGGTAACTCGCTCAAAGCCAAAAACGAAATCATCGCCAAGATCCTCGCGAGTCTCAACGAGATCGACTTTCATCTGGAAGATAGCGAGAGCGACCTGTTGGGCGATGCTTATGAATATCTAATAGGCGAGTTCGCATCCAGCGCTGGTAAGAAAGCTGGAGAGTTTTATACACCACAAGAGGTGTCCACCATACTGGCCCGCATCGTGACCACCCGTAAAAAACGCATTAAATCCGTTTATGATCCTACCTGTGGCAGTGGTTCGCTCCTACTTCGGGTAGCACGAGAGGTAGATGATGTTGGCGCCTTTTACGGTCAGGAACTCAATCGTACGACCTACAACTTGGCGCGTATGAACATGATCCTGCACAACGTTCATTATTCAAAATTTAATATCAAGCAGGAAGACACGCTAGAAGAGCCGCAGCACATGGATATGGAATTGAGTGCCGAGGCTATTGTGGCAAACCCACCTTTCTCCGCAAAGTGGAGTGCTGCAGGTATTTTTAGTACAGACGACCGCTTTAGCCAGTATGGTAAACTAGCTCCCAAGAGCAAGGCAGATTTTGCTTTCGTACAACACATGGTACACCATCTGGATGAAAACGGAATCATGGCGACCGTACTACCACATGGAGTCCTCTTTCGCGGAAGCGCAGAAGCTCACATACGTCGCTACCTGATCGAGGACAGGAATTATATCGATGCCGTGATTGGACTGCCGGCAAACATCTTTTTTGGTACCGGTATTCCCACCTGTATTCTCGTGATCAAAAAATGCCGTGAAGAACATGAGGACGTGCTCTTTATAGACGCCAGCAACGATTTTGAAAAGCAGGGCAAGGACAACAAGCTATTGCCGTCACATATTGATATGATCGTGGACACCTATACCAACCGTGAGGTTATTGATAAATACAGCCATCGTGCGACCTTGAAAGAAATTGCAGACAACGATTACAACCTGAACATCCCTCGTTATGTAGATACTTTTGAAGAAGAAGAGCCCATTGATATTACAGCTGTCGCGAAAGAGTTACACGTCATGGAAAACCAACTGCAAGAAACAGATACCGCAATAGCGAGTTACTGCAAGGAGCTGGGCATTGAAACTCCTTTTTAAGATGAGGAAGGCAGAAAAAACAAAACAGCCAAAAGTTCGATTTTCAGGCTTTTCAACTGATTGGAATTATGAACCATTAGATCATCACATAAAATTGTTGTCTGGTTTTGCGATTAAAGGAGATGATATGTCTGAAAACAAAAATGGACATCTGATTTTGAGAGGTATCAATATAACAGAAGGAAGAATCCGCCATTCTCTAGATATCGATAGATATTATCAAAAACCATCCTCTGGTCTAGACAAATACCTTCTTAAAAAGAATGATTTGGTATTAGGTATGGATGGCTCTAAGGTTGGGAAAAATGTTGCCTTAATAAGTGAAGTTGATGAAGGCTCAATATTAATTCAGAGAGTAGCTAGAATAAGAGCAAAAAAGGGTTCAGACATTAGATTTATTTATTTGAATATTTTTTCTAGTCGATTTCATCGATATGTTGATAAAGTTAATACCAGTTCTGGGATTCCGCACATTAGTTCCAAACAAATAAAAAATTTCAAAATTGGATTTCCTTCGTTTCCTGAACAACAAAAAATCGCCAGCTTCCTCACAGCGGTGGATGATAAAATAAGCCAGCTTACTAAAAAGAAAGACCTACTAACGCAATATAAAAAAGGTGCGATGCAGCAGCTTTTTAGTCAGGAAATCAGGTTTGAAGACGATGATGGGAATGAGTTTACTGATTGGGAAGAGAAGAGATTGGGAGAGATCGCAAGCTTCTCTAAAGGTAAGGGGCTACCCAAAAGCGATCTTGATTCCGAAGGAGTATATAAGTGCATTCACTATGGAGAGCTGTTTCTTAAATATGGTGAATCTATAGATTCTATTATAAGTCGAACTAATAATTCGAAAAACATGAAATTATCAAAAACCAATGATGTTTTGATGCCAACATCTGACGTTACTCCTAATGGTTTGGCAACTGCAAGTTGCCTTAAGGAAAATGATATCATTTTGGGAGGAGATGTTTTAATAATAAGGCAAAAGCAAAAATTGATTGATGGTGTTTTCTTGGCCTACTTTATCAAAGTGTTTAGAAATCGTGTAATGCGTTTAGTTTCTGGATCAACCGTTTATCATTTGTACGGTAGTGATATGAAAACCCTTGCCATAAGTTACCCTTGCCTTGAAGAACAAACCAAAATCGCTGATTTCCTTACTACTTTGGATGATAAGATCTCACAAGTAGATCTTCAAATAGAAAAAACCACAGTCTTTAAAAAAGGATTGTTGCAACAAATGTTTGTTTAGTATGAGAGAGACTGAAATCATAAGAAAAGTGCAAAATATTTTGCATTGGAACAAAATTTGTATATTTGCAACAACAGTACGCATCACGCTACCCATTAGAATAGCGTCCCAGGGTGCGTCTTTTGCCCAGAACGTAATTATTACTCAAGATAATACACCTTCCTTGCCTCTCTACGATGCACACTTGGGAGGTTTTTTCATTTATATACTCTAGTTAATGGCTAAGAAAGAATACAAAAAAACGCCCTTAACTTTTGAAGGTCAACTTCAATTACTTAAGGATAGAGGTTTGGAGATTGAGAACGATATCAAGGCTCTCTCGTATCTGCGAGGTATCAGTTATTATAGATTGAGTGCCTACTTCCTTCCTTTTCAAAAAAAGAAAGATGTTTTTAATAAAGGGACAAACTTCCAGCAGATTATAGATGCGTACTCATTTGACAGGGAGCTTAGATTACTTGTTTTTGACTGTATAGAGCGCTTGGAAATTGCAATAAGAACACAGTTTATCTATGCAATGTCCACCCATCACAATGATTCCCATTGGCAGGATAACAAATCTCATTTCATTCGTCCTTTCTATAATCGCATCGGTAACCTTATCGATCCATATTCAGATCTTCAAAATATAATTAGCAAAGCAAAGACTAATCGTAAGCCAGAAGTTTTTATTAAGCATTACACAAATAACTATAGTAAGCCTTCGAATCCACCATCATGGATGTGCATGGAACTCCTAACAATCGGTGAACTTTCACATATATATAGAGGTTTAAAAAGCAAAGAGGACAAAAAGAGAATTGCTAGTTTCTTTGATGTACACTACACGGTTTTTACCTCGTGGTTACATACGTTGACTTATGTCAGAAATTTGTGTGCGCATCATTCCCGATTATGGAACCGAGACTTGGCTATTGAACCAAATCGATTGCTAAAACCAGTTGGTAATTGGATTGGCCCTAGATTTCAGAATAACAAGCGAGTATATTATTTTCTATGTGTTCTCAAATATCTGTTTTTAAGAGCTAATCCTGGTAACAGTATGAAAGATAAGTTGACTTTCTTATTTAATAAATATCCAACGGTGCCTATCAAATACCTGGGTATCCCATCTGATTCAGAAGACAATATTTTGAATTGGAAAGATGAACCGCTATGGAAATAGCCATGTAACAGGCATGTAACTAAGCGCAGATAATTGACTCTTAACGCCAGTAAACAAAGGCACTTTGTATGTAACTGATACGTAACTGAACCCATTTATGACCACACAACCAGAACAAGTACTTGAAAATAACCTTATAAGCCAGCTGGTAGGATTAGGTCATAAATCAGTAACAATAAAGACTGAGGATGATCTACTCAAGAATCTCAAGACACAACTAGAAAAGCACAATAAGCTTTCCATCAGCGATGCAGAGTTTGATCGGGTTATGATTCATTTGAGTAAAGGCAACATCTTTCAAAAGGCCAAAACGCTACGTGATAAGTATGAGCTTATCAAGGATGATGGGACGAAAGCCTATTTAGAGTTTCTTAATCAGGATTTTTGGTGTCAGAATCAATTCCAGGTCACCAATCAAATTACTATCAACGGGAAGCGGGAGAATCGCTATGATGTGACTCTATTAATCAATGGGCTACCATTGGTGCAAATAGAATTGAAGCGTCGTGGTATTGAAATGAAGGAAGCCTTTAATCAAGTGCAACGCTACCAGAAAGAATCATTTTCTTCAAATAACGCTCTATTCAACTACACTCAGATATTCATTATTAGCAATGGTGTAAACACGAAGTATTATGCCAATTCTTATAAGCAAGGGAAAAGCCTGAGCTATAAGTTTACATCATACTGGGCAGATGAGAAAAATAGAAAGATGTCTCAGCTAGAGAAATTTGCTGGGATCTTTTTGGAACCTTGCCACATTGCCAAGATGATCACCAAATACATAGTACTACACGAGAGTGATAAGATTCTAATGGTGCTGCGACCGTATCAGTTTCACGCTGTAGAAGCGATCATTGATAAGGTGAAAAACAGCACTAAAAACGGTTATATATGGCATACCACAGGATCTGGTAAAACACTTACTTCCTTTAAGGCTAGCCAGATCATTACGAATAATCCTAAAATCAAGAAAGTAGTCTTTGTAGTAGATCGACAAGACCTGGATGATCAAACGGTCCGCGAGTTCAGAGCTTTTGACAAGGACAGTATTGATGGTACAGAAAACACTAAAATGCTTGTGGATCAATTTCTTGATGTCAAAAGATCATTGATTGTTACCACTATTCTAAAACTGAATACAGCCATATCAAAAGCTAAATTCAGAAAACAGATTGAAGCGCTTAAAGACGAGAATATTGTATTCATATTTGATGAGTGCCATCGATCACAATTTGGCGACACGCACCAGCGCATTACCAATTTTTTTACCAATCATCAGTTATTTGGATTTACAGGAACGCCTATTTTCGTTAAAAATGCCTTTAGTAACAAAGGTGTCAAGCAGACTACCGCAAACCTATTTGATGAATGTTTGCATCGTTATGTAATAACTGATGCTATTCGAGATGAAAATGTCCTTAAATTTTCAATTGAATACTACAATGTTTTCAAGTCCAAGACTTCATTTGAAGATATAGATGTTGAAGGTATAGACACACAGGAAGTGTATGAAAGCGATAGTTACCTTGAGTCTATTACAGATTACATCATAAAAAATCACAATCGCAAAACGCACAATAGAGCCTTTACAGCTATACTTTGTGTGAGCGATATTGATATCCTTATAAAATATTACGAGTTGTTTAAGGCTAAAAAAGCAGAGGGCAAACATCGATTGAACATTGCAACCATTTTTTCTTACCAGGCAAATCCTGAAGATAAGATGGCAGATGGCGAGCTGCCTGAAGAAGTTTACCCAATGGACTTGGCAGCAGAACCATCAGTCACTTATGGTGCGATTCCACACAAAGACAAACTGGATGAGTATATTATAGATTTTAATAAGACATTCGGCACAAAACATTCGGCAAAGGATGGTAACTCGTTTCTCAATTACAAAAAGGATATTTCCAAAAAAGTAAAGAGTAAGAATATTGATATTTTGCTGGTGGTAAATATGTTCTTGACTGGTTTTGACAGTAAGTCGCTCAACACACTATACGTTGATAAAAACCTTAACTACCACGGGCTGATACAGGCCTATTCACGTACCAATAGAATACTCAACGAGAAAAAATCGCAAGGAAATATCTTAGCCTTCCGCAATCTTAAGCAGAATACCGACGATGCAGTCGCGCTGTTCTCAGATAAGAACGCTAAGGAGACCATTACTATAGATCCTTACGAGGATCAAATCAAGATGTTCAATAATGCTTACAAGGCCTTAATGGCCATTGCTCCAACTGTTGATAGCGTCAATGATTTAGATACGGAAGATGATGAGCTCGCTTTCGCGAAAGCGTTTAGAGAAATAATGCGTTTGAAAAACATACTCTCGACATTTACCGAGTTTACTTTTGATGATACCTACATGGAAGCACAGGAGTTTGCCGATTATTCAAGTAAGTATCTTGATCTGCATGATAAAATACAGACCAACAACAAAATGGAAGCGGTTTCAATTCTTAATGAAATTGATTTTGAGTTGGAACTTATTCATCGGGATGAGATCAATGTAGCTTATATCATGCAGTTATTAGCAAAACTAAAAGATGCTAAGCCAAAAGATAAGGCCCAACAGAAGAAGCAAATTATAGATTTAATAGCTGGCGAGACTGAACTTAGAAGTAAGCGAGAACTTATTGAAAAATTCATACAACAAAATCTACCTAACATAGAAGATAGCGCGGACGTGGAAGCTGAGTTTAAAGCCTATTGGAAAGTTCAAACCCAGAAAGCGTTAGGTGAATTGACAACTTCTGAGGCTTTGCAACAAACCAAAGTTGAAGATATTATCAATGACTTTCTTTTTACCGGCAGAATGGCTACAGAGGATGAAGTCATAGACGCTTTAGAAAAACAGCCTAGTGTGCTACAAAGAGAAACTATCAGTTCTCGTATTACAGAGAAGATAAAAGATTTTATCAAGACGTTTATTAATGGTGTGGATGGGTAACTGGCTATTTGTCCAATTGAACTTCAAAAGTTCTACCATCATTACCTTGAATAAATGCATAACCATCATCATCCAGCTCTTCAGCGTAAATATGACTGTCGTCTAGATAACCGTCATTAGGAAAATATATAGTCGTGATCTCATTGTCATAAACTTCCACCTCTAAAGTATAAGTAGCTGAATAACCGGTTTCAGGATTATAATAATCAACAGATGCCCAATAATCTCCGTCTTCTATTCCTTGCTCATAGTCATCTTCATCCTCCTCGTAATCTGTTTCGTCGTCGCTTTCATGGTAGCTGGAGTCATCGGTATTCTGATACGTAGAATCAGACTCTGAGTCTTTGCATGAAATAAATAAGCAAAGCAAGAATAGGTAGATTATTTTATTCATGGGGAATGATGTTTATAAATATCAACGATGGAAAATTGGGAGGGCTTTTTATTCTGTAAACGCAATATTGAAAGTGTCAAGTGTCTCTTTCAATTCATACATAAAATCTAAGAACTTAGTTCTACATATATATTCTTCTAAGCGATCTAAATCATCACGAGACCAAACGTAAGCCTTGATCGCATCTATCGCTAGCTCTTCAAGTTCTTGAATTGAACAATCCAGATCAGACCAGGTTTCAATTTCACAGTCGACAATTTCATCTATTTCAAAAGCAGAACGAACACCGAATACCTCGATTTCTATGTCAGGGTTGTAAATTTTCTCTAAGTCGTAAATGATTTCTATAGCTGTTTTCATAGAGTAAATGTTTTAAAATTAAGACTTGAAGTTATACAACTTAATGACATCTAGTAATGTCATGTAGAAATGAGAAATAACATATTATAAGCGCCAAAATTAAAAAATCCTTGCCAATCAATTGATTAACAAGGATTTTGGTACTCGAGACGGGACTTGAACCCGTACGGGCATTACTACCCATTGGATTTTAAGTCCAACGTGTCTACCAATTCCACCACTCGAGCGATTGTGTCAGCGACACATCATTGGTATGATCAAAAAAGCCGACTTAACATCGGCTATTTCTTGAGCGAAAGACGGGGATTGAACCCGCGACCCCCACCTTGGCAAGGTGGTGCTCTACCGCTGAGCTACTTTCGCATAATATTCTTTCAAAATGAAGAACGGTCGCCAGAAATCAAATTTCAAAGCGGATGCAAATTTAATAACTTTCCCTATTCCACAAAGGAAAAAAGGTAAAATTATCTCGCCGCCTTTTCATTGCCTACTAACATGCGTTTGATCTCATTCAATTTCATCAATGCCTCAACTGGTGTCAATGTGTTGATGTCTACCTGAAGGATTTCATTTCTAACATCCTCCAGTAAGGGATCATCTAGATTGAAGAAGCTCAGCTGCATTTCTTCTTCCTGGATGGCCTTCATGGCAGCTTTAGAATCTTCTCTTTTATGGGTTTTTTCTAATGTCTTCAACATTTTTTGGGCCTTGTGGATGACCTGCTGCGGCATTCCCGCCATTTTGGCCACATGGATTCCAAAACTATGGTGGCTGCCACCAGGAATCAATTTGCGCATAAAGAGGACTTTATCCTTCAATTCTTTTACCTCGACATTGAAGTTTTTGATGCGTGGGAACTGTTCCGTCATTTCGTTTAATTCGTGGTAATGGGTGGCAAAAAGGGTTTTTGCCTTGAAGGGATGCTCGTGTAGGTATTCGGTAATCGCCCACGCGATGGAAATACCGTCATAGGTGCTGGTGCCGCGCCCTATCTCGTCTAACAATATCAAGCTGCGATCACTCACATTATTCAATATGCTGGCGCTCTCATTCATTTCGGTCATAAACGTGGATTCTCCTTGCGAGATGTTATCGCTAGCTCCCACACGGGTAAAAATCTTATCGACTATACCCATCTTGACTTCGTCCGCAGGAACAAAACTGCCCATTTGTGCGAGGAGCACAATCAGCGCCGTCTGGCGTAATATGGCACTCTTACCGCTCATGTTGGGTCCAGTGATCATGATGATTTGTTGTTCATCACGATCCAGCTGTACATCGTTGGGTATATAGGGTTGGTCTGGCGGCAACATTTTTTCAATAACGGGATGGCGTCCT